>JAAXVP010000016.1 GCA_013335435.1 Thiobacillus sp.
AGGGCGGCACCCTGGCTGGCGCCGGTCAGGGAAGGGTCGGCCAGGGGGTTGCGCAACAGGCCTTGCAGGGCGGCGCCGCTCAGGCCCAGGGCGGCCCCCACGGCGATGGCCAGCAAGGTGCGCGGCAAGCGGATCTCGCCGACGATCATGGCCGCCGCGCCATCCCGGCCGGCGAGCCAGTCGGCCAGGCCGGCCAGGGCCGGGACCGGCGCCGGACCGACGTGCAGGGACAGGGCCGCCACCGCCAGGAGAAGGAGCGACAGGGCGGGCGTGATCAGTCTAGCCATCGGTTCAGTTGGCCGACCAGTTCCCAGGTCCAGGGACCGGGACATTGCCAGCGCCAATAGTCGGTGGCGAACCAGCGCTCGCTCGGCACGGCGCGATGCAACACCGGATGCTCGGCGAACCGGTTGGCCAGGGCCCGGCTGCCGGGTGCGGACCAGAGCACGGCATCGGGCGGGTCGGCCACCAGCCGTTCCAGGTCGAGCCGGACATAACCCGGCTCGGCCAGGTAGTTGGTCCAGCCGGCGCGCTCCAGGATGCCCTGCTCGAAGGTGTCCCGGCCGGTGCCGATGCCGTTGGCGCCGAGCAGGAGCAGGCGCTTGTGCGCCTGCGCTCCGGCCGCGCCGGGAGGCGGCCGGCTGGCCCGCTCGGCCGGCAGGTCGAGCAGGGTCAGCAACCGTTTCTCGTAGGCCTCGATCTCGGCCACGCTCCTGGGCAGGGCCAGCACCTCGACGCGCAGCCCCAGGGACTGTAGGCGCCGACGCAGCTGGAGGGCGTTGTATTCGCCGGCGATGACCAGGTCGGGCTGGAATTGCAGGATCTGTTCCAGGCTGCCGTCATGGGCCGGCCAGCCTGCGTCCAGCCAGGCCACCGGGTATTGGCGGTGATAGGGCGACAGGGCCGCGACCCGGCTGCGCTCGGCGTAGCGGGCCAGCATCCAGTCGGTGCACAGGTCGAGGGAGACGACCCGTGCAGCCGGATCAGAAACGCCAATCGACGGTAACCATGCCAGTGCGGCCAGGAGCACCGTAGCTGTAAACTTCTTCATACCTTTTGTCGGCAAGATTATCGATTCGTGCGGTCAAGGTCAGATTGGTTGCCAACTCGAAGCTGGCTCCGGCATTGAACAGCCAATAGCCCTTCAAGGTGACGTCTCCGGTAACGAAATTCGTGTCACGGCGATCACCCCGGTACAGCGCTTGTGCCCAGAGGCGGCCACTCGCCATGTAATAGCTCGCCAAGAGCGAGCCCGACCATTCGGGAACCCGCAGCCGGCTGCGCGTCACGCCGGCGCGGGTCTCATCGGCATCGACCCAGGCGAGGTTGGCATCCAATTGCCAATCGCCGAGGACCGTCCCGGCATTCACTTCGACGCCTCGGCTGCTGGCCTGGTCGATATTCTGATTGACCCCTGACGGATATGGGCCAACGTAACGAATCAGGTTATCGGTATCCTGATCGAACACCGTGATGCCGGCGTGGTGCTTCCTGGTTCGATATTCGAGCCCAAGTTCGCCGCTGACCGTTTCCTCCGGCCTCAGATCGGGATTACCGCCATAACTGGTGTCGTAGAGTTCCTGCAGGCTGGGAGCCTTGAAACCCGTGCCGTAGGCGGCATGTAGGCGCAACGCGTCGTCGATGCGGTAATTGGCCGTAACTCGATAGGTGTTGTGCAGGCCGAAGTCGTCGTGGTCGTCCCAGCGCGTTCCCAGAGACAGATCCAGCCGGCCCAACGTGGTCAGCCATTGCAGATAGGTGCCGGCCAGGACGGCTTCCTTATCGAAGTACGAATAATCGCCAACCGCAAGCAATTTTTCCTTGGCGCGCTCGGCGCCGAATTGCAGGGCATGTCGGTCATTGATCTTGTAGCTGCCTTGATACTCGACCACCACGCGATCGGTCTCGGTCACATAGGTGGAACCGCTACCGAAGAAGACCGAATAAATATCCTGGTCATTTTGCGTCTTCGAGACTTGCAACCGGTTGCTCATACGGCCATCGAACAGCGGAACGGCCAGGTTCCACGACAATCCGTCGGTCTTGCTGCGTTGCCGATTGGCCGGCTCGTCGATGGCCAGGCCTGTCATGTAGTCCTCGGCATCGAAGTCGTAACGCGACTTGTCATAGTTGTAGACGACCCAGGTTTGAAACCGCTCGTGGTCATAGCCGAACTTGAGATTGGCCGAACGCGTATCGTAGCCGTCCCGTTCGCTATTGCCTTTGGCCTCGCTCGCGGCCGAAATGCCATCGGTCAGATAGCGGTTGGCCGTGATGCTGTAGTTCCATCCCTGTCGGCCACCGCTTATCCGAGCAGACCCCGTGCGGGTACTCAACGAGCCCACCCCCGCCCGCACGTCGCCGGCAAAGCCATCGCCACCCTTGCGCGTGGTGATGCTGATTACGCCGGCCATGGCGTCGCTGCCGTAGAGCGTGCTCTGCGGCCCCAGCAAAACCTCGATCTTGTCGACGCCCTCCAGGCCCAGGTTGGCAAAATCGAACTCGCCCGTGGATGCGTTGCCGACACGCATGCCGTCGATCAAAACCAGGACATGGTTGGCCTCGTTGCCGCGCACGCGCACCTGGGTCAGGCTGCCACGCGGGCCCTGGCTGCTGACGGACAGCGAGGGAATCTCCATCAAGGCATCGGCGACGAATCGGACGCCGCGCTCCAGGAGTTCGTCCGCCGAAAGCACCCTGACCGAGGAGCCGGTATGGCTTATCGGCTGTGCGATCCGGGTGGCGGTGACGACGACTTCATCGATTTGGAAAGCGGGCGTATCGGCATGGGCGCCGTTGGCGAGCAGGCCTGCCAGGGCCAGCACGATGGGTTTGACTTGCATTGAGGATCCTTCCGTCTCCCCGCGACCCCGCGGAGATGGGTTGCACAAAGGCGGCCCGGAAGGAGAGAGGGAGCATGGCGCAGAAAGCGTCGTCCACCGCACCCCCGCGGGCCGATACTGGCGACAGGCCGGTCTCCGGGCTTGCGCAGGGGGGTCACCCGGGCCGTTCGCCTTCCCATCCGTACCGGACAGTGGCTGGTTGAACGACTTGTCTGCGCTTACCGTTGCGGGGGCAGCCGAGGCATAGGAAGCAATCCGCACCTCGTTCCCAGTTTCATCCGCGCCGCAAAGCGGCACGGACACCTGAAGCGGGGGTGATTATATGCTCAGGCCGGAAGGAACGTGAACGGCATATTCGGCCATGCCGGCATGGGAGGGCGATCGCTCAGTCGCCGCCGCGCCTGATGCCGCCGCTAGCCAAGGCGCGGCGGATCGTCTTCATCTCGGCCGCGCCGTCCACGGTGCAGAAATAGTGGAAGAACAGCTCCTTGTGGTAACTGCTGTCGTTGCGCGCCTCGATCGGGGCCCAACTGGCGTACTTGTTGCGTGACCAGGCGCCGTCCGGGCGACCGAAGGCGTAGATCTTGCGCTCGCCGTCGACGCAGCGCATGCCCTCGAAGGTGACGTTCTCGGCGCCGCCCGCGGTACGGACCACCACCGTGTAGCGCACCACGCCGTCTCCGCCCGCGGACAGCGAAGCGGGATCGAGGAAAAAACGGTGGCGGCTGGCGCCGCCGACCTGGAATTCATACAACGCCTCGGCCTTGGGCGCCGCCGGCAATTGGGTCTGGAGTTCCTCCCAGGGCTTCTGGTTGGCGTCGAAATCGTACTCGAACTGCGCCCCCCCCTTGAAACGGTCCTCGATGATCCCGCCGGCGCATGCGCAACCGGCCCAAAGCGACAACAGGACGACACTAACCCGCTTCATCAGACACCTCCATTGTCGCCGGCACGATCAGGTTCGCGCTCAATACGCGGCTGCCCAGCAGATAGACATAGCCCGGCAGACGATTGTTTCCGGTATCGGAATATTCGAAAAAGAACTCGCGCCGGAAACGCATACGCTGGTTCTCGTCGCGCCCCAGACCGAGATGCTTGAGCGCCACGGTCTCGTCGAGCAGTTGCACTCCCGCCCGCTGGCAGACGGTGCGAGCGGAACGGATGGCCAGTTCGCGCTTGTTGAGGCCATCCCACCAGAACCACCCCAGTGCCATCAAAACTCCCGCCAGCACCAGTTCCAGGCTCATTCAGGGGTACTGCCGTCCTGATCGATACGCACCGGCGGCAGGAACAGGGCACAGACCTGTTGCTCGCGACCGCGCCGACCACGGCCATAGGCACCCACGACCGGGTCCGCGGCGGGTTCGACGACCGCGGCGGCGACCGGCTGTACCGGTGCAGCCGGGGGGGGCGGCGGCGGCGGTGACGGCAGCGGCGAGATCTCCAGTTTGCGGTTGATGAAGCGCTCGACACCGGCGAGCAGTTTGTCTTCCTCGCTCGACACCAGCGACACCGCCAGGCCCGAGGCGCCGGCACGGCCGGTGCGGCCGATGCGGTGGACGTAGTCCTCGGGGTGATAGGGCAACTCGTAGTTGAACACGCAGGGCAGCTCGGCGATGTCGATGCCGCGCGCGGCGATGTCGGTGGCGACCAGGAGCTTGATCTTGCCCTGCTTGAAGCCCTCCAGGGCGAGCAGGCGGTCGACCTGGGCCTTGTCGCCGTGGATGGCGGCGGCCTCGACGCCACGCCGTTGCAGGCGTCGGAACAGCTTGTCGGCGGCGATCTTGGTGCGGGTGAAGACCAGGGCCTGGCTGATGCCGCGCACCCGCACGATGCGCAACAGGGCCTCCATCTTGTCGTCCTCGGGCACCCGGTGGGCGACCTGCTCGACCAGTTCGGTGGCGCTGTTCTTGCGCGCCACCTCGACCTTGAGCGGGTTCTGCAGGAAGCTCGCCGACAGGCGGGTGATCTCGTCGTTGAAGGTGGCCGAGAACAGCAGGGTCTGGCGCTTGGCCGGCAGCAGGTCGAGGATGCGCTTGAGGTCGGGCAGGAAGCCCATGTCGAGCATGCGGTCGGCCTCGTCGAGGACCAGGAACTGGACCTGGTTCAACAGTGCCAGCTTGTTGCCGGCGTGGTCGAGCAGGCGGCCGGGCGTGGCGACCAGGACCTCGACCCCGGCGCGCAAGGCGGCCTCCTGCTCCTGCATGCCGACGCCGCCGAACACCACGGTGCTGCGCAGGGGCAGGTTCTTGGCGTACATGGCGACGTTGTCGTAGACCTGGATGGCCAGCTCGCGGGTCGGCGCCAGGACCAGTGCACGCACCGGATGGCGCGCCGGCGAGGTGCTGGTGTTGGCGAACGAGCGCATCTTGTGCAGGAGCGGCAGGGTGAACGCGGCGGTCTTGCCGGTGCCGGTCTGGGCCTGGGCCAGGAGATCGCGCCCGGCCAGGACCAACGGGATGGCCTCGCGCTGGATCGGGGTCGGCGTCGTGTAGCCCATCGCGGTCACGGCGGCGAGCAATTCGGGAGCGAGGCGGAGTTCCTCGAAGGTGTTTGCCGCCTCCAGGGCGGATGATTCGGTCATGACTCTCAACTTCTCAAACGATCGAACGCCAGGAAATGCCCTCGGCCTGGTCCGCCACCGCCACCCAGTCCTCGCTGCAGGAGAGCACGGTGGCAAGTGCCTGCCTGACCAGGTCGGCGGTGTTGTTCTCCTCCGACAGGTGGGCCGCCACGACGTGTTGCAGGCGACTGCGGTCGAGCCGGCCGAGCAGTTCGGCGGCGGCGCCATTGTCGAGATGGCCGTAACGGCCCAGGATGCGGGTCTTCAGGGCGGCAGGGTAGCTCCCCCGGCGCAGCCTGTCCACGTCATGGTTGCATTCCAGGGCCAAGGCGTCGCAGCCGTCCAGCATGGCGACCATGTGCGGCGTGACATGACCGGCATCGGTCAACAGGCCCCAACGCCGGGCGCCGTCGGATACGGTGTACTGCACCGGTTCGCGGGCGTCGTGCGGAACCGGGAAGGGACTGAACTCAAGGTCGCCGACCGCGAACACGGCCTGGCTGTCGACCTCGCGGCAATCCTCGATCGCCTCGCCGACCGCCTCCAGCATGGCCCGGCAGCCCGGCGTCAACCAGACCGGGCAGCCGTGTTTGGCCGAGAAGCGCGCCGCGCCACGACCGTGGTCGCTGTGCTCGTGGGTGATCAGGATCGCCGAGACGTCCGCCGGCGCGAGGCCGAGCCGGGCCAGGCGCCCGGCCATCTCGCGCACGCCGAAGCCGCAGTCGATCAGGACCCGGGTCGCCCCCTTCTCCACCAGCCAGGCATTGCCCTTGCTGCCGCTGCCCAGGCTGGCGAAGCGCATTACTTCAGTTGCTCGTGCAGCAGACGGGCGATCCGGTTGCCGGTTTCGTCGGTGGCCGGCTCGCCCTTCTCGCGGTAAACGGCAACCTGGCTGGTGTCGTCCTTGCCGACCACGGTGACCCGGTACTTCTCGGTCTTGAGCTTGTCGTCGCTGCTGCGCCAGAACGCCAGCTTGGACAGGAACCCTTCCTTCTCCTTGGCGGTCTGGGCGTCGAGATCGGCATAGCGGACGAAGTAGACGCCGGCGGCACGGTCGCGGTCTTCGACCACGAAGCCGATGCGGTCCAGGGCCAGGCCGACCCGGCGCCAGGCGCGGTCGAACGGCTCCGGCAGGGCCAGGCCGGGCGCACCGTCGGCGGCCTTGACCAAGGTCGCCTGGGCGGCCACCTTGGCGGCGACTTGACCCTGGGCACGCGCCTCCTCGACCCCGAAACGGACCATCAAGCGGCGCAAGAACTCGGCTTCCAGTTCCGGATCGCTCGGACGCGGTTGCCAGATCGTACGGCCCTTGCCCTGGTCGCCCCCACTCTGGGTGCCCTCGAAGACCTCGATCATGCCCTTGTGGCTGATGTAGATTTCGGTGCCCTTGCCGTCGGCGGTGGGCTCCAGGCGGCTGCGGAACTTGTCCCGCTCGGAGGTGGAGTACAGCGAATCGAGCGCCTTGGACAGAAAGCCGCGCACCGCGTCGAGGGGAATCTTGGCGCGGTTTTCCGCCCAGTCGGTCTCCATCACACCGGCCTCGGGCTTCTCGATGTTGACGATGAAACCGTTCTCCTGCCAGAAATCCTTGATCACCGGCCAGACGTCCTTGGCCGGGATGTCGACCACCAGCCAGCGCTGGCTGCCGGCGCGCTCGACGCGCACCTTGTCCACCGTCGGCAGGATGGTGCTGCCGGTCGCGGTGGCCTGGGCGGTGCGGTTCTGGCTGTAGTCGGAATAGGTCGCCGAACCCGCGGTCTTGGCGCCGGGCAAGGCATAGCGGTTGTCCGCGGACGGCACCACCAGATCGGGCGGCGCCTCCAGGGGCGGCAGCGTGCCGGCCGACTTGTAGTCGATCTTCTTGCCTTCCATGATGGAGCAGCCTGTAAGGGCAAGAGCGAGCACGGTGAGGGTTGCGGTCCTGCGCATATGAGTTCTACTCCTGGAGAGCGCCGGCTTCCCGCATGGCGGTGCGCAGCGTGTCGTGATGTTGCGATGAAAGCGGGGTAAGCGGCAGCCGGATGCCGGCGTCGATGCGGCCCATCTCGGCGACGCACCACTTGACCGGAATCGGGTTGGCCTCGACGAACAGCTTCTGGTGCAGACCGAGCAGACGGAAATTGACCTCGCGCGCCCGCGCCAGGTCCCCGGCCAGGGCGGCGGCGCACATCTCGTGCATGAGCTTCGGGGCGACGTTGGCGGTCACCGAAATGACGCCCTTGCCGCCCAACAGCATCAGGACCATGCCGCTGGCATCGTCGCCGCTGTAGACGGCGAAATCGGCCGGGGCGGCCTTGAGCAGGGCGGAGCCGCGCTCGATGTTGCCGGTGGCGTCCTTGATGCCGACGATGCCGGGCACCTGGGCCAGGCGCAGGACGGTGTCGTTGCCGATGTCGGAGGCGGTGCGGCCGGGCACGTTGTACAAAATGACCGGCAGGTCGACCGCCTCGGCGATGGCTTTGAAGTGCTGGTACAGGCCTTCCTGGGTCGGCTTGTTGTAGTACGGCGCCACCGACAGGCCGGCGACGGCGCCGGCCGCCTTGGCGCAGCGGGTCAGCTCGATCGCCTCGGCGGTGGAGTTGGCGCCGGTACCGGCGATCACCGGGATGCGGCCGGCAGACTGCTCGACCGCTGTGCGGATCAACAGGCAGTGCTCCTCGGTGGAGACGGTGGGCGACTCGCCGGTGGTACCGACGATGACCAGGGCGTCCGTGCCCTGTTCGACGTGCCAATCCACCAGGGCGCGCAGGCGCGGCAGATCGAGGCTGCCATCGGGCAGCATGGGGGTGACGAGGGCGACTAGGCTGCCGGTCAACATGTTTTAATCCAGCTCTCGGAAAATGGAAATTGTAGCCGAAACTGCTCAGTTCTTGATGGCACACAGACGCTGAACCCGCGCCGGCGTTTCGCCCCCTTCCAGGACGTCCTCGTAGGCCACTATCCGCATGCGACCGCGCACGGCCTCGAGAAGTTCGCCCGGCATGAGCAGGTGCGAGGGATTGCGCGGCCGGCCGTAGACCTCCTGGCCCATGGAGAAGGTGGCGTAGACGAGCACGCCGCCCGGCGCCAGGGCCGCGATCAGATGGGGAAACAGCGGCCGGTGCAGGTAATTGGTCACCACCGCGCCCTGGTAGGCGCCCACCGCGAACGGCCAGGACCGGGTCTCCAGGTCGTATTGGTGCCAGTTCACCCCCGCGGTATCGCGCACCGGCTCGGACAGGGCGAGATCGATGTCGACCGCATCGACCGCGTGGCCGCGCGCAGCCAGGTAGACCGCGTGCCGGCCGCCGCCGCAGGCGAGGTCGAGTACCCGGCCATGGCTCGGGATCATCCCGGCCCAGCGTTCCACCCAGGGCATCGCCGTCATGGCGCCACCATGCCGCGCATGGCGGCGCTGCCCACCTCCAGGGCCTGGCCCCAGAAGCGCTCGATATAGGCCGGCAGGTAGACGATGGAGAAATACAGGACCAGGAAACCGGCGCTGATGGTGATCGGAAAACCGACCGCGAAGATGTTCAGCTGCGGCGCCGCCCGGGTCATCATGCCGATGGCCAGGTTGGCCGACAGCAGGGCGGCGGTGATCGGCAGGGCGATATGCAGGCCGGTCTTGAAGATGGCCGCCCCCCAGCTGGCCAGGGTCAGGAAGCCCTGTCCGGAGGAGGCCGTCAGGGCAACCGGCACATCGTGAAAGCTCTGCCAGAGCGCCATGATGACTTGGTGGTGGCCATTCATGGCGAACAGGGTCAGGATCGCGGTGATGGTCAGGAACTGCGCCAGAACCGGGGTCTGGGCACCGTTGACCGGGTCGTAGAAGGTGGCCATCGACAGGCCCATCTGCAGGCCCATGAACTGGCCGGCGAATTCCAGGGTCGCGAAGACGATGCGGATGGCGAAGCCCAGGGCCAGGCCGATGGCGATCTGCTGCAACAGGAGCAGCAGGCCCGCGCCCGACACCAGGTCCACCCGGGGCGGCGGCGGCAGGGTGGGCGCGATCACCAGCGCCAGCACGACGGCCAGGCCGACCCGGACCGCGTTCGGTGCCGCCCGGTTGCCGAGCAGGGGGTCGATGGCCAGCCAGGCCAAGATGCGTACCAGGGGGTAGAAGAAGAGCGCCACCATCTGGTTCCAGTCCGCGCTCGACAGGGTGAACACGGTATCCCGTCCACTAACCGATCAGGGCCGGGATGTTGCTATACAGCCTGACCACGAAATCGACCAGCATGCGCAGCATCCAGGGGCCGAGCAGGATCAGGACCAGGAACATCACCACCAGCTTGGGGATGAAGGTCAGAGTCATCTCGTTGATCTGGGTCGCGGCCTGGAAGATGCTGATCAGGAGGCCGGTGAGCAGGGCGGCGAGCAGGAGCGGCCCGGCCGCCAGCATGGCCACCTCCATGGCCTGGCGGATGATCGAGATGACGGAATCCGGGGTCATAGCTGGTAGGTCGCCACCAGGGAGGCGATGAGGAGGTTCCAGCCGTCGGCGAGGACGAACAGCATGAGCTTGAACGGCAGCGACACCAGCATCGGCGACAGCATCATCATGCCCATGGACATGAGCACCGAGGCCACCACCATGTCGATGATCAGGAACGGGATGAAGACGATGAAGCCGATCTGGAAGGCCGTCTTCAATTCGCTGATCACGTAGGCCGGCACCAGGATCTTCATCGGCGTCTCCTCCGGCCCCTGCAGGGGCGGATGGTTGGCCATCTTGACGAACAGGGCCAGGTCCTCCTCGCGCGTCTGCTTGAGCATGAAGGCCTTGAGCGGCTGGGCGCCGACATCGACCGCCTGGACGAAGCTGATCTGGTTTTCCGAATAGGGCTTCCAGGCCACGTCGTAGATCTTGTCGAATACCGGCGCCATGATGAAGAAGGTCATGAACAGGGCCAGGCCGACCACCACCTGGTTGGGTGGCGCCTGCATGGTGCCGAGGGCCTGGCGCAGCAGGGAGAGGACGATGACGATGCGGGTGAACGAGGTCATCATCAGCAGCATCGCCGGCAGGAAGGTCAGCGAGGTGAGGAGGAGCAGCGCCTCGATGCTGAAGGTGTAGTTGGTGGTGCCGCCGGGGCCCGGCGCGCTGGTGAAGGCGGGCAGGCCCTGGGCCGCCCAGGCCAGGCCGGGCGCCAGGAGCAGGCCGAGCAGGAGGAGACGGCGCACGGTCAGGCCTTGGGTCGGCGCAGCAGGTCCGACAGCTTGTCGGCGAAGGGCGGACCGGCCGGTTGCGCCGTGGTGTCGACGCCTTCCGGCTTGGCCAGGGTGTGCAGGGCACTGACATGGCCCGAGGCGACGCCGACCAGCACCCAGGTATTCTCGACCTCGACCACCACCAGGCGTTCGCGCGGCCCGAGCATGACCCCGCCGACCACCTTGACGACACCTTGGGCACCGCTCTGGACCGGGCCGAAGCGGCGCAGCAGCCAGAAGAAACCATAGAGCATGCCGAGCACGATCAGGAGACCGACCAGGGCCTGGAAGAAGGCGCCGAAGGCGGAGGTCTGCGGCATGGCCTCGGCCGCGTGCACGGCAAGCGGCAGCATGCCGGCCAGCAGGATCACCGACCCGCGCGGAAGCTTCATCGGTTGATGCGGCGCAGCCGTTCGGCCGGACTGATGATGTCGGTGAGGCGGATACCGAACTTGTCGTTCACCACCACCACCTCGCCCTGGGCGATCAGGCAACCGTTGACCAGGACATCCATCGGTTCGCCGGCCAGGCCGTCCAACTCGACCACCGACCCCTGGGCAAGCTGCAACAGGTTGCGGATGGCGATCTTGGTGCGACCGAGCTCGACGGTGAGCTGGACCGGAATATCGAGGATGAGATCGAGATTGTTGGCCGCGGCCGGATGACCGTCGGCGGACAGGTTCTGGAAGATCTGGGCCTTCTGCGGCTCGGGCTTGGCATCGACGCTGGCCTGCTCGGCCATGGCCGCGGCCCAGTCGTCCTCGGCGCCTGTCGTGCTAGTCGTATCCTGTTCGGCCATCGCAGCCGCCCAGTCGTCCGCCGTCACGTCTTTTTCCGCTTCTTCGCTCATCGCTTGACCCCGGCGATCGCCGCCCGCTCACGACCTTGTAGCACCCGCTCGACCTTGAGGGCGAGTTGACCGTTCTTCTGGCCATAGTGGCATTCGAACAGCGGCACGCCATCGACTTCGGCGATCACTGCGTCGGGTAGATCGAGAGAGATCACATCGCCCGCCTTCAGGTCCAGTATCTGCCGCAAGGTGATGGCCGCTTGTCCCAGGTGCGCCACCAGTTCGACCTCGGCGTCCTGAACCTGGAGCGACATCTCGGTCACCCAGCGTTCGTCCGCCTCCGCACGGTCAGCCTGCATGGTGCTGGTGAGCTGGTCGCGCATGGGCTCAATCATACTGTAGGGCATGCAGATGTGGAAATCGCCGCCCGAGGTGCCCAGCTCGATGTTGAAGGTACTCACCACCACCACCTCGGTCGGGGTGGCGATGTTGGCGAACTGGGTGTTCATCTCGGAGCGCACGTATTCCAGTTGCACCGGGTGGATCGGCTCCCAGGCCTTGCCGTATTCCTCGAACACCACGTCGAGCATCTTGCGGATGATGCGCTGCTCGGCCAGGGTGAAGTCGCGGCCCTCCACGCGCATGTGGTAACGGCCGTCGCCGCCGAACAGGTTATCGACCACCAGGAACACCAGGTTGGGGTCGAACACGAACAGGGCCGTGCCGCGCAACGGCTGCATGTGGACCAGGTTCAAGTTGGTCGGGACGATCAGGTTGCGGACGAATTCGCTGTACTTGATCACCGACACCGGACCGACCGAGATTTCGGCGGTGCGCCGGATCAAGTTGAACAGGCCGATACGGAAATTGCGCGCGAAGCGTTCGTTGATGATCTCCAGGGTCGGCATGCGGCCCCGGACGATGCGCTCCTGACGGCCGATATCGTAGGAACGAATCCCCCCCGAGCCTTCTTCCGCAGCCGCCTCTTCGGGTTCCCCCGTTACGCCGCGAAGCAGGGCATCGACTTCTTCCTGGGAAAGGATGTCGTCAGCCACGATCCCCCTATTGGATGATGAAGGCGTTGAACAGCACTTTCTTTACCCCTTCGGCCTCTTTCTTGGCCCCCAGCAACTCGTTGAGCTTGCCCAGGATGCTGGCCGCCAAGGCGTCCTTGCCTTCCAACGTGGCCAGTTCCTCCGGCTGCTTGCTGGACAGGATACGGATGATGTCGTTGCGGACCTCGGGCATACGCTGCTTGAGCTTCTCCTGCACTTTGGCATCGGCGACCTGGAGTTGGATTTCCACCTGCAGGTAGGTTTCGCCGTCGGCCAGGTTGACCGTGAAGGATTCCAGTTTCTCGTAGACCGGCGGGTGTTCGTCCTCGGCGGCCGCTTGCTCATGGCCCTCCTGTTGCTCCGCGGCCGGTTTCGAGCTCAGCAGATACACGGCGGCACCACCGCCGGCGAGCACCACCAGCAACACCACCGCCAGGATGATGATGATCAGTTTTTTCTTGCCGCCGCTTTTGGGCTGTTCTGCCGCCGCTTCTTCCTTCGCCATCGCTCTGTACCTTAGCTCTCTGCGCCATCAAATAATTCTGAAAAATAGCACAAAAACAGGGTCTTTTATTAACAAGCTTAAGTTTATTGTCACCTGGAAACGGTTCTTGTCCGGTCCCGCACAGCCCCTTCCGGCCGGAAACTGGACCGCTCAGGCGAAGTAATCGAGCAAGCCGCGACCGGTGATGCGTATGCGCTCGGCAAGCGCACCATCCTCGACCGTCCCGGCCATGGCGGTTCCACCCTGGCGGGCGGGCTGCCCCGGTTCGGCCTTGTCGCGTTGGCCGAAGGACTGGTCGCTGACCATGGCCTCGCCCAGGGCGATGCCGGCACTGCCCATGAGTTCGCGCAACCTCGGCAGCGCGGCTTCGAGGGCATCCCGCACCTGGGGATTGGCGGCGAAGAATTGCGCGCTCGCCTCCGAGCCGTTCAGGTTCAGGCGCACCTCCACCGCACCCAGACTCGGCGGATTCAGGACCAGTTCGGCCATCTGGCCCTGCCGGCCGCTGATCCAGACCAGCTTGTCGCCGAGTTCCTGCTGCCAGGCCGCAGAGCCGAAGGCGCTCTGCATGCCCAGCACGGTCTTGCCCTGCAAGCCCGTCCCCTCGTGCGACCGGGCAACCGCGAGGGCCGCCTCCTGGCCGGACGCGGTGGTATTGGCCGCGGCATTGGCCGCCACCGGGGCCGGCACTTCCTTGGCGGCTGCGGTCAGACTGCTCAGCCCGGAACCGGATACCGCCTCGGGCTGATCCCCGGTCACGGCAGCCGCAGCGGCCGCGGCAGCGAATGGTCGCCCCATGATTTCGGCCGGGGAATCGTCCTTGTTCTTCTGGATGGCGGCCAGGGCCTTTTGCTGCACGGCAAGAACTGCCATGGGATTCGGCAATTTTTTCCCGGCCTGGCCGCTCTCGGTTCCTATTTCAGAGGCGTCGGTCAAATCCGCATCGGCCTCCGTGGCCACCGGCTGTGCCACATTCTCGACCGGCACCTGGGCGACGGCCGGCAAGCCGAGCATGGCCAACAGGGCCTGGCCGGCCTCATCCTCCGCCACCGTGCCATCCTTCGCCGCTGGGTTGCCAGCCTCGGCCACGGTTTCCGCAACCTCGGCATCGGCCGCCACTTGGCCGCCCTCGCCAGCCGTCGCCAGGCCATGCGCGGCGGCCGTTCCCGCCAGGTCGGGCGTGGCCTGCGAGGTAGCCAGGGAGATCTCGCCCTGCAGACTTTTCAAGCTCAGTTCCGGCAGGCGCTTGTCGTGACCGGGCAGTGCGGCCACGACCGGCTTGCCCGACTCGGCATCGGCCTGTACACCCTGCATGAGCGCCTGGGCGAACATTGCGACGAAGGAGCCGGGTGCCGCGGCCTTGGACGAAGCAGCCAGGGGGTTTTGCGTATCACCCCCCTGGGACAGGGCGGCAAGTATCTGGATCATGATGGGGTCGGATTAGGATGCCGCCTGTATCAAGGCAACATCCATGCCAACCGCTCAGTTGTGGCGCTCGGCCAGCCTCGCCAGCGCCGCCTTGCGGCTGGACAGTTCGTCGCTTTGCCGCTGGTCGCGGCGATCCTCGCGCCAGAGTTCGGCCTTGATGTGGCGGCTTTCCAGAACCTCGAAGGATTGCACCTTCTGGCGCAGGGCAAGCCAGCTCTCATGCGCCGCGAGCCAGCGGCCATGCAGCATCTCCACTTCCCCGGCCTGGTTGCGTATGGCCTGCTCCAGTTTGCCGAGAAAGACGTGGTAATCGCGCAGCATCTGGATGTCCATGCCGCTCCGGCTGCTGCCGGACAGGCGCGCCATGTATTCGCTCCGATAGCGCTCCAGCTCCTCGTGCCGGAGTTTCGCCGCGTCCTCCTTGCGCTTGATCATCAGGAGCAATCGCTCGGCCGCCTCCATGCGGTGGCGGGCATGGTCGAGCAGGGATTGCAGCGGAAACTTGGCGGCCATCAGCCCGCCCTTTCCTCCGCCGCCAGCTTGCGCGCCTCTTCTTCCAGCATCACCGGGATGCCGTCGCGAATCGGGAAGGCCAGGGCATCGGCATTGCAGACCAGTTCCTGGGCCTCCTTGCGGTAGACCAGGGGCCCCTTGCAGATCGGGCAGACGAGGATTTCCAGCAGCTTGCTATCCATGATGGGATTCCAGTTTCTCCAATAGTTGTCGTTCTAGCCCGTCCGACACTTCGGCGTCAACCGGCAACACCCAGATATCGTCACGCCCGAAGCCGGCGCACTTGACGGCGTCCTTCTCGGTCATGACCACGGTACCGCCGGGCAGGTCGGATGGCCGGAACGGATGGTGGTCAGGAAAGGCGTCCCGGACCGCCATCAGGCCGAGGGCCTCCAAGGTGGCGAAAAAGCGCTCGGGATGGCCGATCGCCGCGACCGCATGCAACGGCCGGCCGGCGAAGCGCTCAGGCCCCTCGACGCGATCGGGCTCGGCCAGGTTGTACAGACGTCCGGGCGTCAGGCGCATGACGTAGGTCGGCACGTCCCGGACCGGCAGGGATTCGCCGCCATTGACCACCATGGCGTCGACTCCGGCCAACCTGGACAACGGCTCCCGCAACGGACCGGCCGGCAGCAAGCAACCATTGCCGAAACCGCGCCGGCCATCCACGACGACGATCTCGATGTCGCGCGCCAAGGCGTAATGCTGCAAACCGTCGTCGGAGACGAGCACGTCGACTTCGGGATGCGCCGCGAGCAGGGCCAGGCCGGCCGCGCGCCGCTGCCGGCCGACCCATACCGGACAAGCGCACCGGCGTGCAATCAGCACCGGCTCGTCGCCGACCGCGGCGGGATCGCCGTCCGGGCCCACCTCGGTCGCGACCAGGGCCGCGGCGCCGTAGCCCCGGCTGATCACGCCGGGGCGGTAGCCCGCCCGGCGCAGTCGCTCGACCAGCCAGACGACCAGCGGGGTCTTGCCGGTACCGCCGACGCTCAGGTTGCCGACCACGATGACCGGGACCGGCAAGGCCGGGACGCCGCGCAAGGCGTACATGGCCCGGCGCAACCGGACCACCAGGCCGAACAGGAAGGACAACGGAATCATGAGCAGGCACCAGCCCCGGCTGGCATACCAGCAGCGCAGCAGGCTCGATTCCAGGCTCAAGGACTGTCTGAAGTGTTGGTCTGGGTCACGAAGGTGACATGGGTGAAACCGACCCGGCGCGCGGCGTCCATCACCCGCACGACCGACTGGTGCGAGGCCTGGGCATCGGCGCTGATCACCACCACCGGCTCCTTGCGGCCGGCCGCGGCCCGCACCATGGCCTCACCCACCGACATCACGTCCTGCCCACCCAGGGCCAGGTTGTTGACCCGGTAGTTGCCGGTCGCGTCGACATCGACGGCGATTTGTGCCGGGGTGTCCTTGGCGGTGTCCCCCTGGGCCTCGGGCAGGTTGATCTGCAACTCGGCGAAGCGGGCATAGGTCGTGGTGACCATGAGGAAGATCAGGATCACCAGCAACACGTCGATGAGCGGGATCAGGTTGATCTCCGGCTCCTCGCGGCCGACCCCGCGCCGGAAGTTCACTTGCGCTCCCCATGCAGGAGTTCGACCAGGGTCAGGGCCTGCTGCTCCATCTCGACCAGCAAGGTGTCGACCTTGCCGCGGTAATAACGGTAGAAGATCATGCTCGGGATCGCCACGATGAGGCCGAAGGCGGTGTTGTACAGGGCCACCGAGATACCGTGGGCGAGCACCGCCGGATTGCCGCCGGTGGGCGTCTGGGAACCGAAGATCTCGACCATGCCGATCACGGTACCGAGCAAGCCGAGCAGCGGCGACACCGAGGCGATGGTGCCCAGCGCGGTCAGGTAGCGGCCGAGTTCATGGGCGACCGCGCGGCCGCTCTCCTCGACCGATTCCTTCATCAGCTCGCGGCTGCTGGTATGGTTGCGGATACCGGCCGCGAGAACGCGGCCCAGGGGCGAGCCCTCGGCCAGGACGCGCAGGGTGTTCGAGTTGCTGCCTTCCTTGCGCAGTACGTTCAGGGTCCGTTCGAGCAGTGACGGTGGCAGGATCTGGGCGCGCCGCAAGGTATAGGCACGCTCGAAAATAATGGCCAGGGACAGGATGGAAGCGATGATGAGCGGCCAGATGGGCCAGCCCGCGGCTTCGATGAGGGCGATCACGCGGAACCTCTTGGATGGGGGGTGACGAATGGCTAATTGTGCGTCAGCCCGCGCGGCCAGGCAAGGCAGCACCACGATGCGAACGGCCGCCGCTGTGTATAATGCGGCATCGATTCAGGCGCCAAGCGTGGTTTTGCTTGGCAAATCAAGCACGACACGGATTCTCTGACCGCATGATACGCCGCTGGCTTAACAAGGTTCTCGGCAAACCTTCCGGGCCTTCCAAGCCTCGCATCTTCCCGCTCGAACAACATGGCATTCGCCGCGCCAGCATCCATTCCTGCGCCCTCAAGGTCACCCGTACGCTGAAGGAGAACGGCTACGCCGCCTTCGTGGTCGGCGGCGCCGTGCGCGACCTCCTGATCGGGCGTGAACCGAAGGACTTCGACGTCGCCACCGACGCCACGCCGGAACAGGTGCGCCATCTGTTCCGGCGTTCCCGCATCATCGGTCGCCGGTTCCAGATCGTCCACGTCATGTGCGGTGCCGACACCATCGAGGTGACCACCTTCCGTGCCCACCAACCCGAGGCCGAGGACGACGAAGACCGGGTCACCGCAGAGGATGGCATGATCCTGCGCGACAACGTCTTCGGTTCCCAGCGTGAGGATGCCATCCGGCGCGACTTCACGGTCAACGCGCTGTACTACGATCCGGAGAAGGAAGAGGTCTGGGACTACCACGGCGGCGTCGAAGACGCCAAGAAGCGCGTCCTGCGCATGATCGGCAATCCGGTCGTCCGCTTCCGGGAAGACCCCGTGCGCATGCTGCGCGCGGCCCGCTTCGCCGCCAAGCTGGATTTCCACATCGACACCGCCACCCGCGCGCCGATCGCCGAGCTGGCGCCCATGCTGGCGCGCATCGCACCGGCCCGTCTGTTCGACGAGATGATGAAGCTGCTCCTGTCCGGCCATGCCGAACGCGGCGTACGCCAGCTACGTGCCGAAGGCCTGCATCACGGCGTCTTCCCCATGCTGGATGCCATCCTCGACCATCCCGAGCGGACCAAGTTTCTCCACGCCGCCATGCATGACACCGACGAGCGCGTGCGCCGCGGCCATTCCGCCTCGCCGGCCTTCATGCTGGCCTGCCTGCTCTGGTTCGACATGCAGGAGCAGTTCGCGCGCCTGCGCGCCACTGGCCTGCCCGACCAGCCCGCCCTGTTCGCCGCCATGGACGACACCCTGGAGCGCCAGCGTGTCGCCCTCGCCTTCCCGCGTCGACTGGACGGCATGATCAAGGAGATCTGGACCTTGCAGGGCCGCTTCACGCAACGCAGCGGGAGCCGGCCGTTCCGTCTCCTGGCGCATCCGCGTTTCCGCGCCGGCTACGACTTCCTGCTCCTGCGCGGGCACGGCGGCGACGCCCCGGCCGAGTTGGCGGAGTGGTGGGGCCGCTTCCAGAATGCCAGTGACGAGGAACGCGACGGCATGCTCAAACCCGTGAGCGAGGGTGGCGCGAGCAAACGCAAGCGGCGCCCGCGCCGGAAGCCCTCCGCCGCGGATGCCGGTGGCGATGCCTGAACTGCACCTCGCCTACGTGGCGCTGGGGGCCAATCTGGATGATCCGGTTCGACAAATCGAAACCGCCAGGACAGAACTTGCCAAGCTCGATGCCACCCGCTTGCTGGGCTTTTCCAGCCTCTATGCCAGCAAGCCACATGGCTACAGCGACCAGCCCGACTATGTCAACGCCGTGGCTGAACTGGAAACCGGCCTGACGCCGCGCGCGCTGCTCGACCATTTGCTCGACATCGAGCGCCGGCACGGCCGCGAACGCACCTTCCGCAATTCGCCGCGCACCTTGGATCTGGACATCCTGCTCTACGACGACCTGCGCCTGGACGAATGCGGCTTGCATATCCCGCATCCGCGCATGCACGAGCGCGCCTTCGTCCTGCTGCCGCTGGCCGAGATCGCCCCTGACGCCGTCCTGCCCGGCCGCGGCAACGCAGCCGGTGCGTTGGCCGGCGTGGCGCGCGATTCGGTCCGTCTGCTCGCCCCCCATTCTTCCTGATGCTGCCGAGTCGCTTCCGTTACATTGCCATCGAGGGCCCGATCGGCGTCGGCAAGACCAGCTTGGCACGACGCCTGGCGGAATTCCTCAACGCCGATCTGCTGCTTGAGAACCCGGGCGACAATCCGTTTCTGGTCCGTTTCTACGAAGACCGCAAGCGCTATGCCCTGCCCGCCCAATTGTTTTTTCTGCTGGCACGGGCCGAACAGGTCAGGAACCTGAACCAGGGCCAGCTGTTCGCGCCGCATACCGTCGCCGACTACATCCTGGACAAGGATCCTCTTTTCGCGCGCCTTAATCTGGACGAGGCAGAATACCGGCTCTACCTGCAACTCTACGACGGTCTCAAGCCCCAGGCGGCGGCCCCAGACCTGGTCATCTACCTGCAGGCCGCCCCGGAGATCCTGCTCGAGCGGGTACGCAAACGCAGCCGCGATTACGAGCGTCAGATCGGCGCCGGTTACCTCGCCGACCTGTCCCGCGCCTACAGCGAATTCTTCTATCATTACGATGCTGCACCGCTCCTGATCGTCAACAGCGACCGGCTCAACTTCGCCGAGCGTGAAGACGACTTCAACCTGTTACTTGATCGCATCCGCGACATGCGCGGCACGCGTGAGTTTTTCAACCTGGGGGCTTGAGGGATGTATCTACCGCAATTGCTGAAAAAGGCCGCTGACGGCGAGAAGCTCACCACCCTGACCTGCTATGACGCCAGCTTCGCGCGCATTCTGACCGAGTGCGGCGTCGACATTCTCCTAGTCGGCGACTCCCTGGGCATGACTGTGCAAGGCCATGACAGCACCCTGCCGGTCAGTCTGGCCGACATGATCTACCATACCGCAGCCGTTCGCCGCGGTGCCCCATCAGCGTTCGTCATGGCCGACTTGCCATTCGGCAGCTATCAGGTCAGCCCGCAACAGGCTTACGAAAGCGCCGCCCGACTGATGTCGGCCGGTGCCAACATGGTCAAGCTGGAAGGGGGTGCCGTCATGGTTGATACGGTCGCCTTCCTGGTCCAGCGCGGCATCCCGGTTTGCGCTCACCTGGGCCTCATGCCGCAATCGGTCAACCAGACCGGCTATCGGACCCAGGCCAAGGACAGCAAGGCCGCCCAGCAACTCATCACCGATGCCTGCGCGCTCGAAGCGACTGGAGCAAGCCTGCTGCTACTGGAATCGATCCCGGCCCTCCTGGCAGCGGAAGTGAGCAAATGCCTGCGCATCCCGACCATCGGGATCGGTGCCGGCGTCGACTGCGACGCCCAGGTACTGGTCCTGCACGACCTGCTCGGACTCACCGAAAAGCCGCCGCGTTTCGCCAAGGATTTCATGGCTGAAACCGGCAACATCAGAAGTGCCGTACAAGCCTATGTCGCCGCCGTCAAAGCCGGCCGATTCCCAGGCCCCGAGCACAGCTTCTAAGATGCGTATCATCCATACCGTCCGTGAGTTGCGCGCGGCCCTCGATGCGTCCACGCATTGCGCCTTCGTGCCGACCATGGGCAACCTGCACGAGGGGCACATCGCCCTGGTACGGCTAGCTGCCGACATAGGCGGCCCGGTCGTGGCGAGCATCTTCGTCAATCCATTGCAGTTCGGCCTGGGTGAGGACTTCGAACGCTACCCGCGCACGCTGGCCGCCGATGCCGACAAGCTGGCCGCCGCCAAGTGCGACATCCTGTTCGCCCCGGACGTGGACGAAATGTATCCGGAACCGCAGACCTTCCAGGTCGTGCCCCCCCTGGCCGACGAGCTTTGTGGCGCCTTCCGGCCTGGCCATTTCGCTGGCGTCTGCACGGTAGTCCTCAAGCTGTTCGAAATGGTGCGGCCCCGTTACGCCGTGTTCGGCAAGAAGGACTATCAGCAGTTGTTCCTGCTCAAAGCCATGGCTCGACAGTTCAACCTGCCGATCGAGATCATTGCGGGTGAAACCATACGCGCGGATGACGGCCTGGCCTTGTCGTCCCGCAACGGCTATCTCACTGCTGAGGAGCGGACCGAGGCACCGCGGCTGAATCGCCAGTTGCGCCGTATCCATGACGCCCTCGCGTCGGGCAACAGGCAATACGGCAATCTAGAAAGAGCCGCCTCAGATCAACTGGCCGCTGCCGGCTGGAAGGTCGACTACATCAGCATTCGGTCGCGCACTACCCTGCTTGCGCCGCGAGATGATGAAGACGATCTCGTCATACTCGGCGCAGCTTGGCTGAACAAGACCCGCCTGATCGACAATCTGGAATTTAGCTAGGCAAAATCAGTCGCCGACCCAATAAAAAAGCCCACCTTAACGTGGGCTTTTTTGATTGCGCAAAGCAAAACGCCCAACTTTTGGTTGGGCGTTTTGGGTATAGGAGTCTGGCGATGACCTACTTTCACACCCGTAATGGGCACTATCATCGGCGCTGGAGCGTTTCACGGTCCTGTTCGGGAAGGGAAGGGGTG
>JAAXVP010000265.1 GCA_013335435.1 Thiobacillus sp.
CTCGGCGATATCGCCAGGCTCCCCTTCACCGTGAAGACCGACCTGCGGGACACCTACCCCTTCGGCCTGTTCGCCTCGCCGATGAAGGACATCGTGCGCCTGCACGCCTCCAGCGGCACCACCGGCAAGCCCATCGTGGTGGCCTACACCAAGGAGGACGTGGAGGTCTGGGCCGAGGTGATGGCGCGCACCTTCGCCGCCACCGGCCTGCACCGCGGCGACATCGTCCAGAACGCCTTCGGCTACGGCCTGTTCACCGGCGGCCTGGGCGCCCACTACGGCGCCGAGGCCCTGGGCGCCACGGTGATCCCCATCTCGGGCGGCAACACCGACCGCCAGATCATGGTCCTGCGCGATTTCGGCGTCACCGCCATCTGCGCGACGCCGAGCTACTTCATGTACTTGGCCGAGAAGGCCCAGGAAATGGGCGTCGACCTCAGGGAGATGCCGCTGCGGGTCGGCGTGTTCGGCGCCGAGCCCTGGTCCGACGCCCTGCGCGACCGCATGGAGCGGGACACCGGCATCCAGGCCTTCGACATCTACGGCCTGTCCGAGATCATCGGCCCCGGCGTCGCCGGCGAATGCGTCGAGCACAACGGCCTGCACGTGTTCGAGGACCACTTCCTGCCCGAGGTCATCGATCCGGTCACCGGCGAGTCCCTGCCGGACGGCGAGGAGGGCGAGCTGGTGCTGACCACGCTGTCGAAGAAGGCGATGCCGATGATCCGCTACCGCACCCGCGACATCACCGCCATCCTGCCCGGGCGCTGCGCCTGCGGCCGCACCATCCGGCGCATCCGGCGCATCAGCCGGCGCTCCGACGACATGTTCATCATCCGCGGCGTCAACGTCTACCCGTCCCAGGTCGAGGCCGCCCTGTTCTCGGTCGAGGGCACCCTGCCGCACTACCAGATCATCCTGTCGCGCGAGCACGGCCTCGACCAGATGACCGTCGAGGTGGAGGTCACCCCGGACGTGTTCAGCGACAAGGTGCGCGCCCTGGAAGAGGTGCGCGCCCGCCTGGGCCGGGCCATCGAGCATATCCTGGGCATCCGGGTCGGCCTGCGCCTGGTCGGCCCCCACACCATCCCGCGCAGCGAGGGCAAGGCCAAGCGCGTCGTCGACCGCCGCCACGACTAAGGAGACAGCAATGAAGCTACCGCAACTATCCGTATTCCTGGAAAACCGCCCCGGCAGCCTGGCCGAGCCGCTCCGGCTGCTGGCCAAGGCCGGCATCAACCTGGTCAGCATCTCGCTGGCCGACACCGAGCAGTTCGGCATCCTGCGCCTGGTCCTGAAGGAGTGGCTGGCGGCCAAGCAGGTGCTCGAAGAGGATGGCTGGGTGGTCAACGTCAGCGACGTGGTCGCGGTGGACGTGCCCGACCAGCCGGGCGGCCTGGTCGGCATGCTCGACACCCTGGCCGAGGAGGGCGTCAACATCGAGTACATGTATGCCTTCTGCCTGCGCCGCAACGGCCGCGCCGTGCTGATCTTCCGCTTCGAGGATCCGGATGCCGCCCTCGCCGTGCTCGACCGGGTCAAGCTTGGCGTGGCGACCGACAGCGACCTGTTCTGATATCGGGCAGGAGGGCGCGTGACCCGGTTCGTCGTCGAAAACCGCATCTTCGACCGCGCGGAATGCCTGCCGCGCGCCGATCTGGAGGCCTTGCAGCTGGCCCGTCTGCGCGACGTCGTCGGCCGGGTCGCCCAGGTGCCCTTCTACCGCGAGGCCTTCGCCCTGCGCGGCCTGTCCGCCAAGTCCATCCACGGCCTGGACGACGTGCGGCGGCTGCCCTTCACCACCAAGGACGACCTGCGCCGCCAGCATCCGCTCGGCTTCCTGACCGTGCCGCGCGAGCGCCTGGCGCGCATCCACGGTTCCTCCGGCACCACCGGCCGGCCCACCTACGTCGCCTACAGCGCCGCCGACCTGCAACTCTGGGCCGGCCTGTGCGCGCGTTTCCTGGTCGCCGGCGGCCTGCGTCCGGAGCACACCGCCCAGGTGGCCTTCGGCTACGGCCTGTTCACCGGCGGCTTCGGCCTCCACTACGGCATCGAGCGGGTCGGCGCCACGGTGTTGCCGGCCGCCTCCGGCAACACCCGCCGGCAGATCGAGCTGATGCAGGACCTCGGCGCCGAGATCCTGATCTGCACCCCCAGCTACGCCCTCACCATCGCCGAGACGGCGCGCGAACTGGGCATCGAGCCGCACAGCCTGCCGCTCAAGTTCGCCCATTTCGGCGGCGAGCCGTGGACCGAGGCGATGCGCGCCCAGATCGAGACCGAACTGGGCCTCCTGGCCTTCAACAACTACGGCTTGTCCGAGGTGATCGGCCCCGGCGTCTCGGGCGAATGCGCCGTGCGCGACGGCATGCACGTGCAGGAGGACCATTTCCTGGTCGAATGCCTGGACCCGGATACCCTGGAACCGGTGCCCGAGGGCGAGCCGGGCGAACTGGTCATCACCACCCTGACCAAGGAGGCGATGCCCCTGCTGCGCTACCGCACCCGCGACATCGCCCGCGTCTGGCGCCAACCCTGCGCCTGCGGCCGCACCACGGCGCGCATGAGCCGGGTCACCGGGCGCACCGACGACATGCTGATCATCCGCGGCGTCAACGTCTACCCGTCCCAGATCGAAGAGGCCCTGCTGCGCGTCGAGGGCACCACGCCGCACTACCTGATCGAGGTCGAGCGGCCGGCGGTCGCCGACGAGGTCACCATCCGGGTCGAGGTGCTGCCCGAGCTGCTGTCCGACCGCATGGACCGCATGCAGCAACTGCGCGAGCGCATCGCCCGCGAGGTCATGGCGGTGGCGGGCATCCGCGCCGCCATCGAGCTGGCCGTGCCGCGCACCCTGGAACGCTTCGCCGGCAAGGCCAAGCGGGTCAACGACAAACGCCGTCTGACGGAGTGATTGATGCCCGATACCCAGCCCTTCGCATTCGAACTCGACCCCTACATGCGCCATCTCGGCTTTGCCGCCGAGGTGCCGGCGCCCGGCTCGGCCCGGGTCTGGGGCGTGCTGCGCCCGGAGCACCTGAACAGCACCGGCTCCGCCCACGGCGGCTTCCTGTTTTCCCTGGCCGATTCGGCCTTCGCGCTGGCGTCCAATTCCCACGGCGCCCTCGCGGTCGCCCTGTCGGCGCATATCGAGTATTTCAAGACGACCCGGGCAGGCGAACGCATCGAGGCACATGCCCGCGAGGTCAGCCTGACCCGACGCACAGGGGTCTACCAGGTCGAGATCCGCGCCGATGCCGGCCTGATCGCCCAGTTCACCGGCACGGTGTACCGCCGGCCCGACCAGCCGACCCCGCTCCAGGCCGGCAACAGCGCGGCCTGACCGCCCGCCCGGCCGCGAAACGCCGGTTCGGCCGGGCTATCATGGCGGCCATGAGCGAACTCGTTCCCCTATACGCCGACGACAGCCTGCTGGTGTTCGACAAGGCCAGCGGCCTGCTCGCCGTGCCCGGACGCGGCCCGGACAAGCAGGACAGCCTGAGCGCGCGCGCCCAGGCGGTCTGGCCGGATGCCCGCATCGTCCACCGGCTCGACATGGATACCTCGGGCATCATGCTGCTGGCGCGCGGCGCCGCCGCCCAGCGCCGGCTCAGCATGGACTTCGAAGCGCGCCTGGTGAACAAGCGCTACATCGCCGTGGTGGCCGGCCGCCTGGACCCGCCCGAGGCGGACTGGGGCGTCATCGACCTGCCCATCATCCTGGACTGGCAGAACCGGCCGCTCAGCATCGTCGATCCGGTGCACGGCAAGCCCAGCCTGACCCGCTGGCGGGTGCTCGGCCACGAGGGCGGCAATACGCGCGTGGAACTGGAGCCGGTCAGCGGCCGTTCGCACCAGTTGCGCGTGCATATGCGGGCGCTCGGGCATCCGATCCTGGGCGACCCCCTGTACGCCTCGCCGGAGGGCCGGGCCATGGCCGACCGGCTGCTGCTGCACGCCTGTTACCTGGCGATCAACCACCCGGTTTCCGGGGCCTGGCTCAGCTTCGAAAGCCGGCCGCCGTTCTGAGTCGCCGACTACTTGCCGGGCTTGAGCAGGCTTTCCAGGGTCGCCGTCAGGGTCGCCGGCGGCAGGCGCAGGCTGCGCGCCACCTGCTCGATCCGCTCGGCGGCGGGCAGGGCGGTGGTGGCGGCGACTTCGTGCAGGACCGCCTGCTGCATCGGCGTCAAATTCCTGGTCTGCCGGTCCGGGGCGGTCGGGAAGCGGGCCGCGACGCGCTCGATCAGGCTGGCAGCCCGTTCGCCGCGGCCGCCGGCCAGGGCTTCGAGGGCGGCCAGCATGTCGTCGTCGATCCGCATCGGCGCCGCGAGCGTGGCGAGATGGCCGGGCATCGGGCTCCGGCCGACGACCGGCCGCATCGACTTGAGCACGTTGGCGATGACCGGCTCGCCGGCCGTGGCGAACGCGTCGGCGGCGCCCGCCGTGGGACTCGCTTGCAGGGTCTGGGCAAGGGCGGCGGTGCGCCGCCAGATCAGCCAATGGCTGCCGCTCACCAGGTTGCCGGCGACCCGGGCGGCGAACGAGTCGCCCGGCACCAGCTCGGGCCGCTCCAGACTGGCCTCGACCACCAGTTGCCAGCCGCGCGCCAGCATGGGCGGGGTGGCGAAACGGAGTCCGGGCGGCGGTTCCTGGCCGTCGTGACGGGCCAGTGCCAGGCACAGGGCGGCCACGTCCGGGTGGCTGCCGAGCATGGCTTCGAGATTGCCGACCACTTCGCGCAGCAGGTCCAGATCGCGTTCGTCGCCCTGCAGGAGCAGGTGGGCGCCGTA
>JAAXVP010000266.1 GCA_013335435.1 Thiobacillus sp.
GCGTGGAAGCCGATCTTCGGCCACTTCTCCATCAGGAGTTCCAGGTTGTAGCGGTTGGTGGCCAGGTAGACCGGGTTGCCGTCGACGTCGACCGCCATGCGCATCTGCTGGTCCTTCTCGAACTGGCAGTATACGGACTCGTCGGGAAAGGTGAGCCAGCGGGCAGTGTGGATGTCAGCCGGGGCGTCCCACGGCCGGCTGAAGACTGCGGGTGACGCGCCGCCACATGGCCCGGTGACTCACGCGGGCCAGGGACACGTGAGTCTTTGGCGGAAATTCTCCGGACCTTGGACTTATGCGATGATGGCACTAACTGCCAAGGAGAGACCTATCGATGAGCGGCTCACGAATTCCTTGCCGTCTGGCTGGCGATGGTTTCTGGCCCAGCGCGCGTACCCCGGGGCCGCTCGGCCTTAACGATCAGGGCGATCCCAACATCTGCTCGCTGTTGGGTGATACGCCTGGCGTGCTCGGGTGCAAAGACGTGGGTGATCCGACCCTTGCCCCGCTCCAGCCTATCAGGGGCGCAGGACTTTCCCAGATGATCCGTCTGGCCGACGGCACTGCGCTGGCCATGCCCTTCGGGGTGCTGGAGCCCGCACAGACGCGCGCGCCCTGGATGAGGTTCGCGGAAGAACAGGCCCGCCAGCACAAGGGCGCGAAGGAAAACGTCATCGAGAAAACCAGCAACTACAACAAGGTGCTGGGAACGGGACAAAGCACCTTGGTGGGAAGCGAGCACGCCTGGTGTGCCGCGTTCGTGAATTGGTGCCTGAAGCAGGCAGGCTACGACATCGACAACGATTCCTTCGCCGACCGCAAGGCCGCGATGGGGCGTGCGCATGCGTTCTACGAAGTTCAGAAGGACAAGTTGAAGAAGGGCGAGAAGTCGGCGCCGCTGGTGCGTAATCCTTTGTATGTGAAACTTGCCGCACCCGTGTTCGGCGCTATCGCCCTGGTCACCAACCGCGGCGGGCACGGCCATCACGCCGGCTTCGTCTACTCCAAGCCGGCGGCGAACACGGTCGTGCTGCTAGGCGGCAACCAGGGTGATACCATCAAATTCACTGAATTCAACATTGAGGCCGTGCCCGCGCGCACCGTCGAGGTCAAGGGCAAGAAGACGACCATTCCAGGCAAGCCGGATCACCTGATGTTCTTCGTGCCGGCCAGCTATGAGGCCTACGCCGAGGCCGACACCCAGCCCCTCGGCAGCGATTCGGCGCAAGCCCTCAACAAGACCTTCGGCATCACTTCCGCCAGCGGCGGCGGACGCGAGACCACGCGATGAAGTGGCTGCTGCGCTGCGCCGCCCTGGTGCTGATCTGGCCGGCGACGGTCTTGGCGGGTTCGGTCGAAGGCCCATTCCTGGTCTGGTTCAACCTCGCCACGCACGACCCCGGCGCGGCTGACGCCGCCATCCACGACTTCGTCAACGGCCCGGAACGCCTGTGCTGGGAAGACGGGGCGTTGCTCTTCATGAAGGAGCGGCCGAGGGAAATCACGCCAAAGCTGGTGACGCAAGCGCTTGTGCAGCGCCAGGCGAGGGCGCAGGCCAAGCTGCGCCGCCTGTTGCGCCGGCCCTTTTCCGACATCCCTTCCTTCGATGGCATCGTCGTCTATGTGGACCGCGGGCCGGCGCGGCTGGTGAGCCTGAGCGTGGGCGGACGCGTGAAGTCGGAAACCTTGCTGAGCAAGACCGGCGAAATGGCTTGGGGGCCGACCTTCTGCAATGTGATGCCGCCCATCAGCCGCAAGCCATAGCTCCACCGATACGGGTAGTCTCTACCTGCGGGTGCGCGGGGTGTGTGCCGCGGCGCCCAGTGGCTGGGCCCCCCAGGCGCCAACCTACGGCCATTGAGCGCCGGTCAGGCGAGCTTCTGGCCGTGCTCGCGGGTGGCGTGGAAGCCGATCTTCGGCCACTTCTCCATCAGGAGTTCCAGGTTGTAGCGGTTGGTGGCCAGGTAGACCGGGTTGCCGTCGACGTCGACCGCCATGCGCATCTGCTGGTCCTTCTCGAACTGGCGCTGGGTCGCGTCGTCGGGGAAGGTCAGCCAACGTGCCGTGTGGATGTCGGACGAGGCGTAGAGGGCGTCGACGTTGTATTCGGTCTGCAGGCGCTGGGCGACGATCTCGAACTGGAGCTGGCCGACCGCGCCCAGCAGCATGTTGCCGGTCAGGGTCTCGAACACCTGGATGGCGCCTTCCTCGCCCAGCTCCTTCAAGCCCTTCTGCAATTGCTTGGACTTGATCGGGTCGCGCGAGCGGGCGGTGCGGAACATCTCCGGGGCGAAATACGGGATCCCCTTGAAGTGCAGGGCCTCGCCCTCGGTCAAGGTGTCGCCGATCTGCAACTGGCCATGGTTGTGGATGCCGATGATGTCGCCGGCCACGGCGTCCTCCATGTGCACCCGCTCGTTGGCCATGAAGGTGAGCGCATTGGCCAGCTTCATTTCCCGGTTCATGCGCTGGTGCTGCACCTTCATGCCGGGCGAGTAGCGGCCCGAGCAGACCCGGAAGAAGGCGATGCGGTCGCGGTGCTTGGGGTCCATGTTGGCCTGGATCTTGAACACGAAGCCGGTGAACGGGGCCTCGGCCGGCTGCACCATGCGGCTGTCGGTCCCATGGGTGCCGGCCAGGCGTTCCTGGGGCGGCGGCGCCCATTCGACCAGGGCCTGGAGGATTTCGCGTACGCCGAAGTTGTTGATGCCGGAACCGAAGAACACCGGGCTCTGGTGGCCGGCCAGGAAGGCGGTGATGTCGAACGGGTGGCTGGCGGCCTGGAGCAGCTCGACATCCTCGCGCATCGGCCCCATCTCCATGGGGAACATCTCGTCCAGCTTCGGGTTGCCGATGCCGTCGATCAGCTCGGTCTCGCCGCCGGCCTTTTCCTCGCCGGCGGTGAACAGCATGGTCTGGTCGTGCAGCAGGTGGTAGACGCCGCGGAAGGCCTTGCCCATGCCGATCGGCCAGGTTACCGGGGCGCAGTCGATCTTCAGGACCGACTCGATTTCCTCCAGCAGCTCGACCGGCGGCTTCACCTCGCGGTCCATCTTGTTGACGAAGGTGATGATGGGCGTGTTGCGCAGCCGGCAGACCTCGAGCAGCTTGATGGTCTGCGTTTCCACACCCTTGGCGGCGTCGATCACCATGACCGCGGCATCGACCGCCGTGAGCACCCGGTAGGTGTCTTCCGAGAAGTCCTGGTGGCCGGGGGTGTCGAGCAGGTTGATGGTGTGGCCGGCGTAGTCGAACTGCATCACCGAGCTGGTCACCGAGATGCCGCGTTGCTTTTCCACCTCCATCCAGTCCGAGGTGGCGTGGCGCGAGCTTTTCCGGGCCTTGACGGTGCCGGCCATCTGGATGGCGCCGCCGAACAGGAGCAGCTTTTCGGTCAGCGTGGTCTTGCCGGCGTCCGGGTGGGAGATGATGGCGAAGGTGCGACGGCGCTGCACGTCGCGCAGTAGTTCGGGTGGGAAGGCGGTCATGGCTCGGGGTTCGGAACGGGATTCCCGCTCGGGCGGGAAGGACGGAATGGTAAGGCGCGGATTATACAGGCTCAGCCGATCACGACCCGGTCGCGTCCGGTCTGCTTGGCCTTGTAGAGGGCGGCGTCGGCACGCTTGAAGATGGTCTCGCGGCTGTCGCCGGCCTGATACTGGGTGGCGCCGATGCTGATGGTCAGATGCGCCACTTCCGCGAAGGCGTGCGTGGCGACGGACTTGCGGATCTTTTCGCAGGCGGTCTCCAGGTGGGCGCCGTTGCTGGCAAAGGTGAGCAGACAGAATTCCTCGCCGCCGACCCGGAAGAAGGTGTCGGCATCGCGCCGGATGTCCTCGATCAGGAAGGCCAGTTCCTTGAGCACCTCGTCGCCCACGGGGTGGCCGTGGCGGTCGTTGATCGCCTTGAAATGGTCGATGTCCAGCATCATCAGGCAGAGGCCGCGCTGGTAGCGGGCCTCCTGGCGGAGTTCCAGGGCGATGAGTTCGTCGAACTTGCGCCGGTTATAGATGCCGGTGAGTTCGTCGGTGTCGGCCAGGGTGGCGAGGCGTTCCTCGATGGCCTTGCGGCGCGTGATCTCGGCCTTCAGCTTCTCGTTCTTGTGGCCCAGTTCGATGGCCATCTCCTCGAGCAGGAAGCGGCCGTGCTGGAGGCTGGCCAGGGTGTTCTCCTTGCGCCGCAGCAACCAGGCGGCGACCAGGACCAGGACGACGATCAACCCGGTGGCGAGCAGGCGGGTCCGGAATTCCGCGGTGCCCGGACAGAACAGGAGATCGGAATACGTCTGTTCGTGGCCGAATGCGAATTTCTCGATGGCCGCATCGAGTACCCAGAACAACACCGCGCCGGCCAGCCCGAGCAAGGCTTCACCGTAGGAGGCGAGCCTGGAATGGGACTTCATCGTCGGCTCCGATCAGGCTCGCGCCGGCTCGAAGATGGCATCCAGGTTGAGGCTGTCGCAGTAATCCAGGAAGTCCCCGCGCAGGGTCGGGATATGGGTGTCGGCCGGTATGCCCACGGTCATGTTGACCGAGAACATGGGCGTGCCGGTATGCGGGGCGGGGTAGGTGTCGGTGGACAGTTCCTCGATGTTGATGCCACGCTGGGCGAAGAAATTGGCCAGGTTGTGCACGATGCCCGGGTGGTCCATCGCCACCACGTTGATGCTGTAGGGCACCAGGGGCTGCGTGCGTTCCAGTTCGCGGGTGCGCTTCTGGACGATGGCGAGGTTGAGTTCGGTTCCTACCTCGGTGAGGCGGTCTTCCAGCTTGGTCAGGGCGTCCCAGCGGC
>JAAXVP010000527.1 GCA_013335435.1 Thiobacillus sp.
ACCGCGTTGAGGCGGAGCGACTTCACGTTGAACGAGGGATTGTCGAAGGTGAACGGCTCGGCCGGACCGTCGCCATCCGGGTCGATCGAGTACTCATCATCAGCCGGGCGGAAAGCGATCCGACCGCCGTTCTCATCGTAGCGATTGAACTCGAACGTGCGCGGCGTGGCCAGGTCCTTGAAGCCCCAGTAGCGCCCCGCGCTGAGCAGCGGCTGCAGGTAGACCTGGAGCGACACGTTCGGTGACAGCACGAGGCTGGCTCTCGTCGTAGCGGCGTACGCGGTGCATGGTCTGCCGGTTGTCCCACATGACGAGGTCGTGCAGGCGCCACTTGTGGACGTAGACGAACTGCGGCTGGGTCGCGTGCTCGCCGTCTCCGAGATGGCGGCGGCCCTCGTCCTCCTGGTCGGCGCCGCGCTCATGGTGCGGAGCTTCCGCGAGCGCTACCTGAGCGCGGGCGGGATCGACACCGGCGCCGAGGTGCGCACGTAGCCGGTCGCCGGATCGCTCTGCAACAGGTGGACGTCGGTGCCGCACACCCCGGCATAGAGCATCTCGACCCGGACCTGGTCCCAGGCCACGGGCCCCAGGCTACGTTGCCGGATACCGATGCGCGGCAGCCGGTAGCGGTGCCGGGAGTTCTCGATGGGGGCGTCCTCGGCCTGGACGATCAGTTCGCGTGTTGCCAACGTCATTCCGTTCATATCGGCCTCGCCTCGATGACCGCCAGGCCCGACCGGGTCTGACTGACGCCGGCCACGGCCAGGCCGGCCGCCGCCAGCAGGGCCGCGAACTCGGCCAGGCTGCGTTCCCGGCCGCCGAGGATGGCCATCATGTGGATGTCCAGCATGACCGGCCCGGCGGCGGCCGGTCCGGCATGTTCCGGCAACAGGCGCTCGACGACCAGCAGGCGGCTGTTATCCGCCATGGCCGCCCGGCAATTCGCCAGGATGCGGCCGGCCTCGGCATCCTCCCAATTGTGCAGGACGCTCTTGAGCAGGAACAGGTCGGCCCGGACCGGGATGGCGGCGAAGAAATCGCCGCCCACCAGGGCGACCCTTCCGGCCCGGAGCTCGGCCGCGAACGCCGGAGCGGCCTGGGCGACGACGTGGGGCTGGTCGAACAGGACCGCCGTCAGGTGCGGCTGGCGGGCCAGCGTGGCGGCAAGCAGGCCGCCGTTGCCGCCGCCGATGTCGGCGACCGTGGCGACGCCGGCGCAATCGATGTAGTCGACGACGGTCTCGGCCAGGCCGGCCGATTCCTTGGCGCACCAGGAGTTGAAGGTCGCGTCGAGCTCGGCGTGCTCGCGCCGGTATTGCCAGGGCGACATGCCGTAGGCGCGCTCGTGGGCGGTGCGGCGATCGCGCAGGCTGCCGGCCAGGTCGGCCCAGGCCGGCCAATAGTGTTCGACCGCCATGATGACCTGCTCGCGCAGGGGCGCCGCCGAATCGCCGCGCAACGCCTGGCCGGCCTCGGTCAGCGCGTAGGCCGGCCCGGGCAGTTCGTCGCAGACGCCCAGGACGGCCAGGGCGCGCAGCAGGCGCGCCAGGCGGTCCGGCGCCACGCCG
>JAAXVP010000528.1 GCA_013335435.1 Thiobacillus sp.
CGCATTACGACATCGAGTACAACGATCCGACCGCGGGCACAGGCGCAGGCCCTGCGGCCACCTACACCTTCGGCGACACCAAGGCGCGGGTCAACCTGCCCTCCGGCCAGAGCTACTCCTCCTACGTGCTGCTGCCGCTGCTCAACTTCGCCCTGCGCCGGCGCTGTCTGCTGGTGGGCGGGCCGGGCCGCGGCAAGACCTCGATCGCCATCCTGATGGGCATCCTGGCTGGCTACTCCCTCAAGGAAGTGCGGCGCGGCATGCAGCACGGCCAGCCGCAGATGACCGTCTCCGACCTGTTCGGCAACCCACTCCCGGCCGACCTGGTCAACGCCCAGCGCATGGAGGACGTGCGCGTCGCCTGGCGGAGCTGGCTGAACCTGCGCGTCAAGATCATTGACGAGTACAACCGCATCCCCACGCGCACCCAGTCGGCCCTGCTCACCGTCATGGCCGATAACTACGCCGAAATGTTCGACCAGGTAGTCGAGCTGCCCGAAGCCGCCTGGTATCTGACCGCGAACGACGACGCCGGCGGAGGCACCTACCAGGTCATCGAGGCCCTGAGGGACCGCATCGACATTGTCGTGCATGCCCTTTCTTTCAACATGCGGTTCCTCAAGGAGCTGCTGTCGCGCATTGAGGAAAACCAGAAGCCAGAGGAAATGGTGCCCGGCGAGATCATCTTTTCGAAAGAGGAAATCCAACGGCTGAACCAGGAAATCCTGGCGGTGGAAATACCGGAGGATCTGCGCCGCCGCCTGGAATTCTTTGCCAGCCAATTCGAGTTCTGCGAGACCGCGGGGCAGCAGTTGGAATATCAGACCAAGGACACGGCGCGACTGGCCGGATCGGATCTGCATGCACTGGCCGCCCAGGAATCGGGACGCGACAAGCTGAAGGATCTCGGCGGGCAGACCTTCAACGGCCTCTCCGTGCGCTCGCTCCTGACCCTGCTGGTCTTTTCCAAAGCGCTCGCCTACTTCAGGGGCAACCAACAGGTGGGCCTCGACGACCTGCGGCAGATCATCCCGTTTGTCCTGCACGACAAGCTGGTCCCGGATACCGATGCCCCGTTCTTCGAGGCGCCGGGCAACGGGCCGCTGCGCATGGACCGGGTCAGCTGGATCCGCCGCCTTTTTGACCTGGCCTGCGCCGAGTATGACCGTCTGGATCTCGATCACGACGACCCGGTCGCCGACCTGGACCATCAATTCGCCGAGGGCCTGGATGACCTGCCGGAAAGCGAGGTCCGGAAGCGGCTGGCCAAGATCGAACGGCTGCTGGCCGACTGGAGCAAAGGCCGGAAGCTTTACGGCCATCTGTATGACGACGTGATCAAACTCAAGTACCTCCACCAACGATACACCAACTACCTGCGATGGCTGAAGGCTCAATCATAACTGGCGCTTTTTCCGAAGTGCTGAAGGGCCGCAGAGAGGCCTACAACGCCCGGTTCGAAGAGGCCCGGCGCGCCTGCCCCTCCCTGGACGCGGCGGAGTTCCTGGATCATCTGCGCGAGGTGGCGCGCCCCGTCGTGGAGGCGGTGCAGGCCGTCAGCCCGGACC
>JAAXVP010000529.1 GCA_013335435.1 Thiobacillus sp.
TCCTGAACCCGGACGAAGTGAAGCGCCTGATCGCCGCCGCCGGCAACCTCAAGCACCAGACCGCCCTGGCCCTGGCCTACGCCACCGGCTTGCGGATCAGCGAGGTCGTGGCCCTGAAGGTGGGCGACATCGACAGCCAGCGCATGACCCTGCGGGTCGAACAGGGCAAGGGTCAGAAGGATCGCTACGCGATGCTCTCTCCGCTCCTGCTGGAGCGCCTGCGCGTCTGGTGGCGGGTGGCCCATGCCCAGGGCAAGATGCTCGACGGCGGCTGGCTGTTCCCCGGCCAGGACCCGGTCCGTCACCTCAGTGCCCGGCAACTCGACCGCGCTGTCCACGCGGCCGCCGACGAAGCCGGCATCGAGAAACGGGTCTCGATGCACTCCCTGCGCCATGCCTTTGCCACCCATCTCCTGGAGCAGAAGGTCGACATCCGCCTGATCCAGGTCCTGCTCGGGCACAAGAAGCTGGAGACGACCGCCTTGTATGCCCAGGTGGCCACCGACATCTTGCGCGAAGTGGTCAGCCCGCTGGAGACGCTGAACACCGCGTAGGCCGGCCATGGGGCGGCCCGCCCTGGAGGTCGCGGACATCTTCCGCGCCCACGGGCCGGCTTGGCGCACGCAGCAGGCCGGGCACCTGAGCCTCGGCCAGCTCAAGGTCATGTCGGCCATCGAACAGTGCCGCACGGCGGCGCTGGGGGGACATGCGCTCCGCTGCGACGCCTGCGACCACGTCGAGGTCAGCTACAACTCCTGCCGCAACCGGCATTGCCCGAAGTGCCAGGCCCGGGCCGCGCAACGCTGGCTCGAGGCCCGGCAGGCCGACCTGCTGCCGGTCGAGTACTACCACGTCGTGTTCACCCTGCCCGAACCGATCGGCGCGCTGGCCTATACCAACAAGGCCACCCTCTACCGGCTGTTGTTCGACGTGGCGGCCGAGACCCTGATGACGATCGCGGCCGATCCGAAGCACCTCGGGGCCCAGATCGGAGCCACCCTGGTCCTGCACACTTGGGGCTCGGCGATGACCCACCACCCCCACGTGCACGGCATTGTGCCCGGCGGCGGTTTGGCGCCGGATGGGGAGCGCTGGGTGGCCTGCCGGCACGGCTTCTTCCTGCCGGTGCGGGTGCTGTCCAGGCTGTTCCGCCGCCGCTTCATCGCGGCGATGGCGGCACTGCATCGTGCCGGCCGGCTCCAGTTCTTCGGCGACCATGCGGCGTTGGCGGATCCCGACGCCTTCGCCGACTGGCTGGAACCGCTGCGGCATCAGGAGTGGGTGGTCTATGCCAAGCGCCCGTTCGCCGGACCGGAGGCGGTGCTCGCCTACCTGGCGCGCTACACCCACCGGGTGGCGATCGCCAACTCCAGGCTGGTCGCCCTGGCGGACGGCCAGGTGTCCTTCCGCTGGAAGGACTACCGTGCCAAGGGCCGAACCCGGCACAAGACCATGACCCTGACCGCCGACGAGTTCATGCGGCGCTTCCTCCTGCACAGCCTGCCGACCGGATTCCATCGCATCCGCCACTATGGTCTGCTCGCCAATGCCACCCGGCGGG
>JAAXVP010000267.1 GCA_013335435.1 Thiobacillus sp.
CCGTCATTCCCGCGCAGGCGGGAATGACGGGTTTTTCGAGGCGCCCCTTATCTATATTGTTTTACAGCCTTGTCGGATTCTTGCACCGCAAGTTCCGCCGGGCAAGCGAGCCCGGCCCATTCCGCCGGATTGTGGAAATCCACAATACCGCCCCTCGCTTTCCCGTCGCGACAATGGCATCGTCGTGCATCGGAATTTTCATCGAGGAGACAGCAATGAAGCTCAAAGTCCTGCTCACCGGCCTGGCCGCCGCCCTGATTTCCTTCAGCGCCTCGGCCGCCATCGAACCCTATGTGATCAAGTTCAGCCACGTCGTCGCGACCGACACGCCCAAGGGCGCCGCCGCCGAGTTCTTCAAGAAGCGCGCCGAACTGCTGACCAAGGGCCGCGTGAAGGTGGAGGTGTACCCGAACAGCACCCTGTACAAGGACAAGGAGGAGATGGAGGCCCTGCAACTGGGCGCGGTGCAGATGCTGGCGCCGTCGCTGGCCAAGTTCGGCCCGCTCGGGGTGAAGGATTTCGAGGTCTTCGACCTGCCGTACATCTTCGACAACTACGACGAACTGCATAAGGTCACCCAGGGCCCGATCGGCCGCTCCCTGCTCGACAAGCTGGAGCCCAAGGGCATCAAGGGCCTGGCCTACTGGGACAACGGCTTCAAGGTGTTCAGCTCGAACAAGCCGATCAACACCGTGGACGACTTCCGCGGCCAGAAGATGCGCATCCAGTCCTCCAAGGTGCTCGACGCCCAGATGCGCGCCCTCGGCGTGCTGCCCCAGGTGATGGCCTTCTCCGAGGTCTACCAGGCCTTGCAGACCGGCGTCGTGGATGGCACCGAGAATCCGCCCTCCAACCTGTACACCCAGAAGATGCACGAGGTGCAGAAGTACGTCCGGGTGTCCAACCATGGCTATCTGGGCTACGCCGTGATCGTCAACAAGAAGTTCTGGGACGACCTGCCCGCCGACCTGCGCGGCCAGCTCGAACATGCCATGGGCGAGGCCACCGAGTTCGCCAACCGGATCGCCCGGCAGAAGAACGAGGACGACCTGGAAGCGGTGCGCAAGTCCGGCAAGAGCGTGGTGTTCGTGCCCTCCGACGCTGAGCGCAATGCGATGAAGAAGGCCTTGGTCAAGGTGCACGAGAAGATGGACGACCGCGTCGGCCTCGACCTGGTCAAGGCCATCTACAAGGAAACCGGGTTCGATCCGAACAAGATGTAAGAACGGGCCCCTCTTCCTTCGGGGCGAGGGGGGATTCCATCGAGGCGGACGCTGATCTGGCCCGTCATCGCGAGGAGCGAAGCGACGTGGCGATCCGAAGGCTATGGGTATTGCAAGCCCCCTGGATTGCCGCGCTGCGCTCGCAATGACGGCATAGGGTTTATCCGGTGTTTCCCAAGGACTTCGTGCAAGGAGCCAGCCCATGCCGATGCGCATACTCAACCGCCTGGAGGAGATACTGATCTCCTTCCTGATGGCGGGGGCCACGCTGATCACTTTTGCGGCGGTGGTACACCGTTATCTGGCCAGTTCGAACTGGATTCCGTCCACGGCGGTGCAGGACTGGCTGATCGAGCTGGATATGTCCTGGGCCCAGGAACTGACCATCATCATGTTCGTCTGGATGGCCAAGTTCGGTGCCGCCTATGGCGTGCGCACCGGCATCCACGTCGGCGTCGACGTCCTGATCAACCGCCTGGACGACAGGAAGCGGGGCGTCTTCATCCTGTTCGGCCTGATGGCCGGGGCCCTGTTCACCGGCATCGTCGGCACCTTGGGGGCCTATTTCGTCTGGGAGAACGGCGCCCATTACGCCTGGATGACCTGGTGGAGCCTGGACGTCGGCGACATTCCGGAAGGGCCGACCACGCCGGACCTGGAGTGGCCGACCTGGACCGTCTATTCGGCCGTGCCGCTGGGCTCCTGGCTGATGTGCTTCCGGTTCCTGCAGGTGGCCTGGGGCTTCCTGCGCACCGGCGAGCTGCCGCACCACGACCACGGCCACGTCGCCGGGATCGATGGCGAGGAGGCGCCGCCCAAGGCCGGCGAGGAGGACCGCATCTACCGCATGGACGACGACCTGCACCCGCATGAGCTGAAGGAGCCCTTCCTCGACGACGACACGAAGGACAAGGGGGCCGGCAAATGAGCACCGCGATCATCTTCGGCCTGTTGGTGGCGCTGATGCTCACCGGCATGCCCATCTCCATCTCGCTCGGCCTGACCGTGCTGACCTTCCTGTACACCATGACCCAGGTGCCGATCGAGTCGGTGGCGCTGAAGCTGTTCACCGGCATCGAGAAGTTCGAGATCATGGCCATCCCGTTCTTCATCCTGGCTGGCAACTTCCTCACCCACGGTGGCGTCGCCCGCCGGATGATCAAGTTCGCCACCTCCATGGTGGGGCACTGGCACGGCGGCCTCGGCCTGGCCGGGGTGCTGGCCTGCGCCCTGTTCGCGGCGGTGTCGGGGTCCAGCCCGGCCACCGTGGTGGCGATCGGCTCCATCCTGCTGCCGGCCATGGTCAAGGCGGGCTTTCCCAAGCGCTTCGGCGCCGGCGTCATCACCACCTCGGGGGCGCTGGGCATCCTGATCCCGCCCTCGATCGTCATGGTGATGTATTCGGTGTCGACCAACACCTCGGTCGGCGCACTGTTCATGGCCGGCGTGATCCCTGGCCTGGTGATGGCGACCATGCTCGGCCTGACCACCTGGTACCGGGCGCGCAAGTTCGACTACCCGCGCCAGGCCAAGGCCGGCTTCGGCGAACGCGTCAAGGCCTTCCGCGAGAGCATGTGGGGCCTGTTCCTGATCATCATCGTCATGGGCGGCATCTACACCGGCCTGTTCACGCCCACCGAGGCGGCCGCGATGAGCGCGGTCTATGCCTTCATCATCGCGGTGTTCGTGTACAAGGACCTGGGCCTGAAGGACGTGCCCAAGGTGCTGCTCAACTCGGCCAACATGAGCGCCATGCTGCTCTACATCATCACCAACGCGGTGCTGTTCTCGTTCCTGATGACCTCCGAGAACATCCCCCAGGCGATGGCCGACTGGCTGCTGGGCGAGGGCCTGGGCATCGTCGCCTTCCTGCTGGTGGTGAACTTCCTGCTCCTGATGGCGGGCAATTTCATGGAGCCGTCGTCGATCATCCTGATCATGGCGCCCATCCTGTTCCCGGTCGCCGTGAAGCTGGGCATCGACCCGGTCCATTTCGGCATCCTGATCGTGGTCAACATGGAGGTGGGCATGTGCCACCCGCCGGTCGGCCTCAATCTGTACGTCGCCAGCGGCATCACCAAGATGGGCATCACCGAACTGACCATCGCGGTCTGGCCCTGGCTCTTGACCATGCTGACCTTCCTGATGATCGTCACCTATTGGCCGGCGCTGTCGCTCTGGCTGCCGCGCACGTTGGGGATGATCCAGTGAGCGCGACTTACTTGGTGGGCGTTGGTTTCGTCGTTCCCGCGCAGGCGGGAACCCAGTTGAAAAAACAGGCTGGATCCCCGCCTGCGCGGGGATGACGGCAAAAACCGGCGTTTCCGAAATGTTAGGATGCCGACACCTTTAACTTGATACATCGCACACCATGTCCGACTTGAAGCAACGCGCCCTCGACTACCACGAGTTTCCCCGTCCCGGCAAAGTCTCGGTGGAGTCCTCCAAACCCTGCGCCACGCAGGCCGACCTGTCCCTGGCCTACACGCCGGGCGTGGCCGCGCCGGTGCGCGCCATCGCCGAGGATCCGGCGAACGCCTACCGCTACACCAACAAGGGCAACCTGGTCGCGGTGATCACCGACGGCACCGCCATCCTGGGCCTGGGCAACCTCGGCCCGCTCGCCTCCAAGCCGGTCATGGAAGGCAAGGGCGTCCTGTTCAAGCGCTTCGGCGGCATCGACGTGTTCGACATCGAGGTGGCGGCGCCCAGCGTCGAGAGCTTCATCGAGACGGTGGTGAACATCGCCCCCACCTTCGGCGGCATCAACCTGGAAGACATCGCCGCGCCGCACTGCTTCACCATCGAGGAAGAACTCAAGAAGCGCCTCGACATCCCGGTCTTCCACGACGACCAACACGGCACCGCCGTGGTCATGTGCGCCGGCCTGCTCAACGCCCTCGACGTCCAGGGCAAGCGACTCTCCGACATCAAGCTGGTCTGCCTGGGTGCCGGCGCCGCCGGCCTGGCCTGCATGCGCCTCTTGGTGGCGATGGGCGGCAACAAGGCCAACATGACCCTGGTCGATTCCAAGGGCGTCATCCACTCCGGCCGGACCGACCTCAACGCCCACAAGCAGGAATTCGCCAAGGCCACCGACCTGCGCACCCTGGCCGACGCCATGCAGGATGCCGACGTGTTCATCGGCGTATCCGGCCCCAACCTGGTCAGCCAGGCCATGGTCAAGAGCATGGCGGCGAAGCCGATCCTGTTCGCCATGGCCAACCCGGACCCGGAGATCAGCCCGGCCGACGTCAGCGCCGCCCGCGACGACGCCCTGATGGCCACCGGCCGTTCCGATTACCCGAACCAGGTCAACAACGTGCTCGGCTTCCCCTACATCTTCCGGGGCACCTTCGACGCCCGCGCCAAGGCCATCACCCAGCCGATGATGATCGCCGCGGCCAGGGCGCTCGCCGACCTGGCGCGCGAACCGGTGCCGACCGAGGTGCTGGCGGCCTACAACCTGGACCATCTGGAATTCGGCCGCGACTACATCATCCCGAAGCCGCTCGGCCAGGCGCGGATCGAACGGC
>JAAXVP010000268.1 GCA_013335435.1 Thiobacillus sp.
AGCCCCGTTCCACCTTGCCGGCGGGTTCCTCCCCGCTGCCCTCCAATCGCCCCTGGAACAGGCCGCGCAGGGCCGGGTCGGCCGCCGCCGGCTCGGTCAGCGGCACCGCGGACAACGCCTGGCGCGCCGCCGCCACGTCCTTGCCGGCCGCCTCGGCGGCATGCACCCGGCGCCAGAGGGCGCTGTGTTCCGCATGGTCGGCCACGAACGCCTGCTCGAACAGGGCCGCGCTCAGGGCCAGGCGGGTGCGCGCCGTGTCGCCGTCGTAGTCGAAGGCGCCCAGCCCGGCGGCGGCGAAGGGGTTGTAGTAGCCGGCCGGCAGCTCGGCGTAGACCGACGGCCGCACCGGCAGCTTGCGGATGTCCGGGTGCGCCAGCATGCGCTGGCCGGCGTCGGACAGGACGAAGCGGGCGAAGGCCCGGCCGCCGTCCGGGTTGGGCGCCTCGGCGGGAATCGCCACCTGGGCCGGGTTGATGCCGCCATGGTGAGGGTAGACGAAGCGCACCGGGGCGCCGTTGGCGATGGCCGAGGCGACGAAGAAGTCGATCGACAGGCCCACCGGCAGGCGGCCGCTGGCCACCTCGTCGGTGACGAAGGTGGAATTGCGGTCGAGCAGCACCGCGTTGCCGGCGATCTCGCTCCACAGCGCCCAGCCCTTCTGCCAGCCCCAGGCCTGGAGGACGATCTCCAGCATGGGCGGGGCGAAGCCGACCCGCGACGGGATGGGCAGGGCGATGTGGCCGGCGTAGCGGGGGTCGGCCAGGTCGGGCCAGTCGGACGGCACCGGGGCGCCGGCCAGGGCCTCCGGGTTGACCGCGAAGCCGTAGCCGGCCATCTCGGTGCAGCGGTAGTAGCCGTCCGGGTCGGCCAGGGGGGCGTGGCCCAGGCGGTCGGGCAGTCCGGCGGTGTCGAGATTCAGTTTCTGCAGCCGGCCCGACCGGGCCAGGGCGGCATAGACCCGCGGCGAGGCCGACCAGTAGACGTCGACGCCGTTCTGGCCGGGCGCTTCCAGGTAGGGCTGGGCGTCGTGGGGCATGCGCCAGACCATCTGCAGGCGGTATTCCGGGTGGGCGGCCTCGAAGGCGGCCTCGAAGCGGGACACCACGGCGTCCGGGTAGGCGGTGAGCACGCGCACGGTCCGGCGCCCGTCGGCCGCCAGCAGAGGGGGTGCCACCAGGGCGGCGGCCAGGCCGGCGAGCAGGCGGCGGCGGTTCAGGTTCACGGTCATGGGGGTCTCCTCAGAAGCGGTAGCTGACGTTGGCGAACCACATCCGGCCCGGCATGGGATAGCCGTCGGCCAGTTCGTAGTCCACGTCGGCGAGGTTGCTCACGCCGATCTCCACCTCGGCGTCCCGGGCCGGGCGCCAGATGGCCTTGAGGCCCAGCAGGACATGGCTGTCCAGCGTGCGGTAGGTGCCGGTGCTGCCGTAGGCCACCTTGCGGCCCGCCTCCCATTCCGCCGTGGCCTGGACGGCCCAGGCGGCGGTGGCGTCCCATTCGAGATGGCCGAACAGGCGCTGGCGCGGGGTGTCGGTGAGCGGCACCGCCGGGTTGGACACGTTGTCCCGGTCCAGCCAGGTGTAGTGGAAGCCCAGCCGCCAGGCCTCGCCCAGGGCCTGTTCCAGGCTCAGCTCGACGCCCCGCTGGCGGGCCTCGGCGATGTTCTGCATCTGATTGCAGGTGCTGCCGCCGCACTCGGTCGAGGCCACCGCCACGGTTTGCAGGAGGTCGTCGATGCGGCTGTGGAAGACCGCCGCCTCGGCGCGGGCGCCGGCCCAGGGCGCGCCCTTGACGCCCAGTTCGGCGTTCAGCGCCGTCTCCGGCTTCAGGTCCGGGTTGGGAATGGCGGTGCCCAGGCGGTAGGAGTAGCGGTCCTTGATGGTCGGGAAACGCGACTTGCGCGCCACGCTGGCATAGGCCTCGGCGCCGCCGGCCAGATCGCGGGACAGGGCGGCCAGCCAGTTGGTGGCGGCGGCGTCCGATCGGGCGTAGGTGTAGGCCTCGTCGGTATTGCGCTCGTCCCGGCTGGCGCCCAGGCGCAGGCGCCAGCCGGCCGCCACGGCGATGGCGTCCTCCACGGCCAGGGAGCGGGTGCTGTCCTGGAACGACTTGGTGGGCGAGTTGGGGTTGGTCTCGGTGTGCTCGTCCCGCTTGTAGTGGGCGGCGAGGCGCAGCTCGTGGCCCGCGAACAGGTAGCTGGCCAGTTCCAGCGACAGGCCGGCGCTGGCGTCGTCATAGGCGCTCGGGAAGCTGGTGTTGTTGAGCTGGGTGGTATAGCGGCCGTCGGTGAAGCCGAGCAGGCTGTTCTCGTAGCTGTCGTGGTAGATCCGGGCCTTGAGGACGTGCTTGTCGCCCAGGGCGACGTTGCCGACGAAGTAGACGCTCTCCTTGTCCCAATACGGCCACTGCCAGTAGCGGATGCCGCCGGGGGCGGTGCCGGCGTAGGGCGGGTTGCCCTTCTCGCCGTCCTGGCGCACGAAGCCGATGGCGTATTCGTCGGTCCGGTTGGGCGTCAGGCCGGCCTTGAAGGACAGCTTGGTGTCCTTGCGGTAGGCGTTGTCCCGGTCGCCGCCGTCCTCGACGGCGGTGGCCTTGAAATCGTCGGAGAGCGGGAAGGTATCCGCCTCCAGGTAGGACGCGCCCACTTGCAGGTACCAGCTGCCCTGGTTGCTGCCCAGGTTGACCGCCGCCTTGCGGCCCTGGCCGGAGAACGCCCCGGCCCGGACGTCGCCCTCGAAGGCCTTGGCCGGCTTGCGGGTGACCAGGTTGATGGCGCCGCCCAGGGTGTTGGGGCCATAGAGCAGGGAGGCGGCGCCCTTGGCCACCCGCACCTCGGCCAGGTCGAAGGTGGTGAAGCGGCCGAAGTCCACGTAGCCGTCATAGGGCACGTAGACCGGCACGCCGTCCACGAACAGGGGCACCTGGCGCACGTCGAAGCCGCGCAGGTAGACGATGTCCTCGTTGCGGCTGTTGTGGGACAGGCTCATGCCCGGCACCAGGGCCACCGCCGACGCGACGGTGTCGCGGTCGTATTCCGCCAGGGTGGCGGCGTCGACCACCGTCTCGCCGGATTCCGCCTCGGTCGCCCGGTTGCCGACCACCTCGACGGTGCCGAGCTGGAAGGCGTTGTCGGCGGCCTGGGCGGCGCCGGGCAAGGTGAACGCCAGCAGGCTGGCGAGGAGTGTGCGCTGCATGGTTGTCGAGCCTTTCTTCGGGGGCGTTCAGAAATCGAGGGTGAGCTTGGCCACCACGGTGCGCGGCGCGCCCGGGTAGTAGATGGCGCTGCCGCCGGAGAGGAGCTGGTAGTAGTCGGCCCGGACGACGCCGATGTAGTCGCGGTCGAACAGGTTGACCACGGCCAGGGCGGCGCCCAGCTTGCCGACCGCCAGCTTGGCCCGGTAGTCCAGGGACAGGTCCACGGTGGTGAAGCCGGGGATGCGCTGGCTGTGCTCGGTGTCGCCCCAGCGCGCGCCGGTGTAGCGGGCCACCGATGTGACGGCGAAGGCGCCCCGGCGCCAGGTGGCGCCCAGGTTGGCCTGCCAGACCGGCACGTCGGGGATCTGCTCGCCCTTCACGGCCAGGTCCGCCGAGCCGGCCACCGGCAGATCCTCGGTGAACGCGTTGCGGTTCCAGGACAGGCCGCCGAACAGGTTCATGTTGGTCGAAGGCGACCAGCCGCCGGTGAGCTGGGCGCCCCAGGCGCGGGTCTCGCCGACGTTCTGGGAATAGGCCGGCAGGGTGCCGCTGCCGTCCGGGTCGTAGGACACCTTCTTGTCGTGGAAGCGGGCCAGGTAGACGGTCGGCTCGAACCAGGCGGCGCCGCGGTTGACGCGCAGGCCGAGATCCAGGTTCACCGAGGTCTCCGGCTTGAGTTCGCGCCAGAGATCCTCCGCCGTGATGCTGCCGAACTTGGCCGCGTTGGCCTGGTAGACCGGCCAGACGTCGAAGCTGGGGGCGCCGTAGTTGCGCCCGGCGCTGGCCTTCAGCTCGACCGCCGGGGTCAGGCCGTAGGCCAGGCCCAGGTAGGGCAGCCAGGCGTCCAGCGCGCGGCTGTCGACGCTCTTGTTCGCAACCACCCCGCTCGACTGCTTCAGTGCCCGGTCGTAGGAAACGTCGCCGACCCCGGCGGTGTTGTAGGCGTCGATGGCGGGCAGGGTTTCCTTCATGTAGCGCAGGCCGCCCTGGACCTTGAGGGCGCCGAACTGGCGGTCGGCCATGGCGTACAGGCTGTCCAGGCGGTGCCGCTCGGTCACCTTCGACAGGATGGCCCAGTTGGCGAAGTTCGACAGGTCGCCGGTGGCGGTGGTGTTGTACATCTTCCAGGCCGTCGGCGGACCGGGCGGCTCGGTCGATTCGCCCCAGTAGCCGATCTTCAGTCCGGTGTCGGCGACCTTGGTCCGGTATTCCGAGGCGAGGCCGTACCAGGCATGGTCGATCAGCCATTCCCGGACCTTGTTGTTGCTGCTCTGGCCTTCCAGGTAGTAGCCCTTTTCGGCCAGGTAGAACGGCTTCAGCACCAGGCTGGATTCGGACGATATCTTCCAGGTGATCTCGGACAGTACCGTCCAGTCCCGGAAGCTCTGCCGGTTGTAGCCGTAGTAGTCGATCCCGGCGGCGGGGTCGGCGCTGTAGTCGTAGTCGCGCCAGGTGCCCAGGTCCATGGCCTGGTCGTAGGTCAGGGCACGGTATTGGTCCTGGTCCATGTCGTTGTAGGCCGCCATCAGCTTGACCTCCACGGCGTCGCCGATGGGCTGCAC
>JAAXVP010000017.1 GCA_013335435.1 Thiobacillus sp.
CTCGACCGCCTGATCCGGCGCGCCCAGGACGGCGTCACCGAGGAGGTGATCCTGGCCACCAATTTCACCGTCGAGGGCGAGGCCACCGCCCACTACCTGGGCGAACTGCTCAAGGCCAAGGGCCTCAAGGTCACCCGCATGGCGCGCGGCCTGCCGGCCGGCGGCGAACTCGAACACGTCGACGCCATGACCGTGGCGCAGGCCTTCCTGGACCGGAAGCCGATATGAACGACAGCCTCCAGGACGCCGAGCAGGCCGACGTCGCCAGCGCCCAGCAACTGCTGGCCGACCTGTCCAAGGCGCGCGACTTCCCGGCCCTGTCGCAGGTGATCAGCAAGGTCAACCACATCGCCACCTCCGAGAACAGCCGCACCGACGAGTTGACCGAGTCCATCCTCAAGGACGTCGCCCTGACCAACAAGCTGCTGCGCGTGGTCAACTCGGTCAACTACAAGCAGCGCGGCGCCGGTGCCGTGAGCACGGTGTCGCGCGCCATCGTCATCCTGGGCTACGACACGGTGCGCGATACCGCCCTGTCGCTGATGTTGTTCGACCACCTGGCCAACCACGCCCAAGCCGGCGAACTCAAGGCCGAGGCGGTGGAGAGCTTCTACTGCGGCCTGCTCGGCCGCACCATGACCGCCCGCGCCGGCCTGCGCGACGGCGAGGAGGTGCTGATCTGCTCGCTGTTCCGCAACCTGGGCCGGATGATGTGCCGGCTGCACTTCTACGAGAAATCGAAGAAGGTCGAGGAGCTGATTGCGGAACTGGGCATGACCGAGTCGGCGGCCTCGCGCCAGGTGTTCGGCATCTCCTACGACGACTTCGGCCAGGCCATCGGCCGCCACTGGCACCTGCCCGCCAACCTGCTCCAGGGCATGGCGCCGTTGCCCCCCGGCTCGGCCAAGGTCGTGGGGGCCGAGGTGCCCAAGTTGCAAGTCCTGGCCAACCTGGCCCACGACGTCTACGTCGCCACCCGCGACACGGCGCCGGAAGAGGCCAAGGCGGCCTATGCGGAGGTCATGAAGCGCTATGGCTCGGTCGTCCGCCTGCAGACCGACGATCTCGAGGAACTGGTGCACCAGGCCGGCGCCGTCATGGAGAAGGAAGCGGTACTGCTCCAGGTCGACGTGCGTTCCAGTCCCATGCTGACCCGCCTGCTCAGCCGTCCGGAGCCCGGCATGGAGGAGGACGAAGCGGCTGCCGCGACCGAAGCCGAAGCCGAGCCGGCCGCCTCCGCGGAGGAAACGGCGGCCATGACGAACGCGGGCGTCGAGGACGATCACGACCCGACCGCCATCCTGATCACCGGCATGCAGGACCTCACCAACCTGCTCCTGGAGGACGCCAAGCCGGCCGACGTCCTCCACGTCGCCGCCGAGTTGCTCTACCGCGCACGCTGCTTCGACAACATCCTGATCTGCACCATCGCCGCCAACGGCAAGGAGCTGGTCGGCCGCATCGGCCTCGGCGCCAACGCCGAGCGCAACAAGACCGGCTTCCGCATCCCGCTGGCCTTCGCGCCGGACGTCTTCCACGTCGCGGTGTCTAAGAATGCCGACCTACTGATCGCCGATACCCAGGCCGACAGCATCCGCGCCCGCATCCCGACCTGGTACAAGGAGAAGATCGGCGCCCGCTCCTTCCTTCTCCTGCCCATCACCCTGAACAACCGCACGGTCGCCGTCGTCTATGCCGACAAGCGCGACGGCGCCCTGCAGCTGCCGCAACAGACCCTCGGCCTGATCAAGGCCCTGCGCAACCAGATCACCCTGGCCCTGCGCCAGAAAACGGTTCAATAGAAGGAAGATTCACCATGGAACTGACCGCCCTCACCGCCCTTTCCCCGCTCGACGGCCGCTATCGCCGCACCGGCGCCAAGCTGGCGCCCTATTTCAGCGAATTCGGCCTGATCAAGTACCGCGTCCTGGTCGAGATCGAATGGCTCAAGGCCCTCGCCGCCGAGGACAAGATCAAGGAGGTGCCGGCCTTCTCCGCCGCCACCGTCAAGGCGCTCGACGCCGTCACCGCCGATTTCTCGCTGGCCGACGCCGAGGCGGTCAAGGCGCACGAAAAGGTCACCAACCACGACGTCAAGGCGGTCGAGTATTTCCTCAAGGACAAGCTGGCCGGCAACGCCGAGGTCACCAAGGTGTCCGAGTTCATCCACTTCGCCTGCACCTCCGAGGACATCAACAACCTGTCGCATGCCCTGATGCTGCGCGACGCCCGCAGCAACGTCGTCCTGCCGGCCCTGAAGCAGGTCGAGCGCAAGCTGACCGAGCTGGCGGTCGACCTGGCCGAGCTGCCCATGCTGTCGCGCACCCACGGCCAGCCGGCCACCCCGACCACCTTGGGCAAGGAGATCGCCAACGTGGTGTACCGCCTGCGCCGGGGCATGAAGAAACTGGCCGAGGTCGAGTGCCTGGGCAAGATCAACGGTGCCGTCGGCAACTACAACGCCCACCTGGCCGCCTACCCGAAACTGGACTGGGAGGGCTTCGCCGAGCGCTTCGTGACCGGCCTGGGCCTGACCTTCAACCCCTACACCATCCAGATCGAGCCGCACGACTACATGGCCGAGCTGTACGACGCCTGCGCCCGGATCAACACCCAACTGGTCGACCTCGACCGCGACGTCTGGACCTACATCTCGCTCGGCTACTTCAAGCAGAAGCTCAAGGAAGGCGAGGTCGGCTCCTCGACCATGCCGCACAAGGTCAACCCGATCGACTTCGAGAATTCCGAAGGCAACCTGGGCATCGCCAACGCCCTGCTGCGCCACCTGTCGGAGAAGCTGCCGATCTCGCGCATGCAGCGCGACCTGACCGACTCCACGGTCCTGCGCAACATGGGCACCGGCCTGGGCTACGCCCTGCTCGGCTATGAAAGCCTGCTGCGCGGCCTCAACAAGCTCGAGGCCAACCCGGCCCGACTGGCCGAAGACCTGGACGCCAACTGGGAGGTCCTGGCCGAGCCGATCCAGACCGTGATGCGCCGCTACGGCCTGGAGAAGCCCTACGAGCAGTTGAAGAAGCTGACCCGCGGCAAGCGCATCACCGCCGCCCGCATGGCCAAGTTCATCGACGGCCTGGCCATCCCGGCCGCCGCCAAGAAGGACCTGCTGGCCATGACCCCGGCCAGCTATACCGGCAAGGCCGCCCAGCTGGCCAAGCGCATCGCCAAGGGTTGAAATCGGCGCGCGCCGCCATCATTTCCCCGCCATGGCCGTTCCCGCGCCGGGAACGGCCGCCCGTTTCCGAACGCATTACAGGAGCCCACCATGGCACAGTATTCATTCGACGTAGATGCCAGCAACTTCCAGCAGATCGTCGCCGACGGCTCGATGGACGTGCCGGTGGTCATCGACTTCTGGGCCGAATGGTGCGGCCCCTGCAAGGCGCTCAAGCCGATACTGGAAAAGCTGGCCGAGGAATACCGGGGCAAGTTCATCCTGGCCAAGATCAACGCCGACCAGAACCAGGAACTGTCGGCGCATTTCCAGGTGCGCGGCATCCCGGCCGTCAAGGCGGTCTATCGCGGCGAGATCGTCGACGAATTTTCCGGCGCCCTGCCGGAGGGCCAGGTACGGGAATTCCTCGACCGCCTGATCCCCTCGCCGGCCACCGAACTGCGCATCCAGGCCGCCGCCCAGCGCGACCAGGGCGATTTCGACGGCGCCCTGGCCACCCTGGGCCAGGCCTCGCAGCTCGACCCGAACGACCAGGAAATCCGCATCGACGCGGCCGAGATCCTGGCCCACCTGAACCGCATGGACGAAGCCGGCCAGCTGCTCGGCTCGCTCTCGGCCGACATGCAGGATGACGAACGCGCTACGCGCCTGCGCGCCAAACTGAATTTCGCCCAATCCGGTGTCCAGGCCGACGAATCAGGCCTGCGCGCGCGCATCGCGGCCGAGCCGGACGACATGGAGGCGCGCCTGGAACTGGCCAACTATCTGATCGCCTCGACCCGCTATGGCGAAGGCATGGACGAACTCATCGAGATGGTCCGGCGCGATCGCGCCTGGAACGAGGAGGCGGCCCGCAAGGCCCTGCTGTCGGTGTTCAACCTGCTCGCCGGCGCCCCCCTGGTGTCGCAATACCGGCGCAAACTGGCCAGCGCCCTGAACTGACCTTGCCGCCTCGGCATTCCGGGGCGTCTGTCTGGCTACAGGTAACCCCCCTGCTTCATGACATATTTCAGCAGGACTTCCAGATCATGGCCAGGCAGCCTCGGATAGCTCTTTTGCAATTCGACCAGGGCGAGGAACATGACGGTTGCCGCCCCCTTCTCGTCCGCCCGTTGCAAGATCGGACCGACCCGGCCCAGTGCCTCGCGTGTCAGCGATTCCTCGAACTTCGCCCGGAATGGCCTGTGTAGTGATGGGCCGGTTGACGCGCCAGCTGCGGCCATGATGGTTGCCTCCTTTTCATTTACCCGCCGTTTATAGCTCCGGAGTGTTACAAAGCGATGCATGCCTACGCCAACGGCGCAATAATCCCGGTTCTGCCCCCTATTCACTCCTTGCGCGAACGATTCCAGGCATGCCCGACTCCCGCTCCATAGCCACCTCATTCCCCGGCCGTTCCGTTACGGGAGCCCACCATGTCTGAGCCGGTCAGACTCTCCAAGCTGATGGCCGAACGCGGTCTCTGCTCCCGACGCGAGGCCGATGTCTATATCGAGCGCGGCTGGGTCTACGTCGACGGCCTGAAAGTGGATGTCCTCGGCACCAAGGTCGACCCCGGGTGCGAGATCAAGCTGTCCGGCCAGGCCAAGACGGCGCAACAACAACGCGTGACCATCCTGCTGCACAAGCCGGTCGGCTATGTCTCCGGCCAACCGGAGCCCGGCTACAAGCCGGCAGTAACCCTGATCCAGCGCGACACGCAATGGAAAGAAGGCGGCGGCCCGGCGTTCAGCCCGGCCATGCTCAAGGGGCTGGCGCCGGCCGGGCGTCTGGACATCGACTCCACCGGGCTGCTGGTACTGACCCAGGACGGCCGTGTGGCGCGCCAGCTGATCGGTGACGACTCCGACGTCGAAAAGGAATATCTGGTCCGGGTAGAAGGTCGCCTGAGCGAGAACGGGCTGGGTCTGCTCAACCATGGCCTGAGCCTCGACGGCAGGACGCTGCGTCCGGCCAAGGTGACCTGGCAGAACGAAGACCAGCTCAAGTTCATCCTCAAGGAGGGCATGAAGCGCCAGATCCGCCGCATGTGCGAACTGGTCGGCCTCAAGGTGGTCGGCCTCAAGCGGGTGCGCATCGGCCGCGTCGCATTGGGCAAGCTGCCGCTCGGCCAATGGCGCTGCCTGGGCGAGGACGAAGTCTTCTAGACAGCAGCCTCAGTGCATGCTGGCGGCGGACGTCGCCAGCCGGACCAGGTCGCCCACGGCAAGACCCAGTTGTGCCGCCGCACTGCCGCGGTTGACCGCGATCTCGACCAGGCCGGCGCTGTTCACGTACCAGAAGGCCTCCCCCTTGGCGGCCTCGTGGAAGGTGGTCCGGCGCTGCAGACGGCGGCCTTTCAGCTCCACCACGTCATCCTCTGCAAGCAGTCCGGCGCGCAGACCGGTCCAAGCATTGCCGTAGTGGTCCAGATACAGTATCCGGGGCAGGTCGGCGAGATCGAATTGCACCTGCGGCGCCTCGATGCGGCTGAGTCGGTCGGCAGGCAAGCCACGCGCGGCGATCGCGCCGGCTATCGGCGCGAACAGGTCGCGGCCGTGGAAACTGGCCGAGAGGCGCTCAGGGCGCCAGTCGATGCGCCAGTAACATACCGAGCCGGCACGCCCCGCCAGCACGGACAGCAGACCGTTGTCCGGCCCGACATACCAGCGTCCGTCGGCTTCCACCACGAGGGCATCGCGCGGACCGCCGACACCCGGATCGACGACGCATAGGAAGACGCTATCGGCCGGGAACTCACGGCATAGGGCATCCAGCAGATGGGCGCCGGCGTGGGCGTTGAAGTCCGGCACGGCGTGCAGCAGGTCGATGACCGGCACCGTGGGCGCGGCCACAGCCAGGCGGGCCTTGATCTGGCCGACATAGGGATCGTGCCAGCCGAAGTCGGTGAACAAGATGATCAAGCGGGGCCTCCGAAATGCAAAAAGGCCGGCATGGCCGGCCTTTCAGCATACACCGCATCGGCGCTTATTCGGCGGCCGGTGCGGTTTCCGGACGATCGACCAGCTCGACCAGGGCCATGGGGGCGTTGTCGCCGACCCGGTAGCCGAACTTCAGGATGCGCAGGTAACCACCCGGACGCGCCTTGAAGCGGGGGCCGAGGTCGTCGAACAGCTTGACGACCATGTCGCGGTTGCGCAGGCGGTCGAAAGCCAGGCGGCGGTTGGCCACGGTCGGGGTCTTGCCCAGGGTGATCAGGGGCTCGACCACGCGGCGCAGTTCCTTGGCCTTGGGCAGGGTGGTCTTGATGACCTCGTGCTCCAGCAGGGCGTTGGACAGGTTGCGCAGCAGGGCCAGACGATGGCTGCTGGTACGGTTGAGTTTGCGGTTGGACAGGCGGTGACGCATTTTCAGTTTACCTCGATGTCAATCAGGGCTTGTCGTAGCCCGCGGGCGGCCAATTTTCCAGCTTCATGCCGAGGGTCAGGCCACGAGCAGCCAGCACTTCCTTGATTTCGTTCAAGGACTTGCGGCCCAGGTTCGGGGTCTTCAACAACTCGGTTTCGGTACGCTGGATCAGGTCGCCGATGTAGTAAATGTTTTCCGCCTTCAGGCAGTTTGCCGAGCGGACGGTGAGTTCGAGTTCGTCGACCGGACGCAGCAGGATCGGGTCCATCTGCGGGCCGGCGGCCTTCGGCTGTTCGCTCGGCAGGGTGACACCCTTGAGGTCGGCGAACGGGGTCAGCTGCTCGATCAGCAGACGGGCGGAATGGCGCACGGCCTCTTCCGGATCGACTACGCCATTGGTCTCGATCTCGAGGATCAGCTTGTCCAGGTCGGTGCGCTGCTCGACACGAGCGGCCTCGACGCTGAAGCTGACCTTCTTGACCGGGCTGTACAGGGCATCGATCAGGATGGTGCCGACCGGACGGGTATCTTCGTCCAGCTTGCGGGTGCTGGCCGGGACATAGCCGCGGCCGGCTTCGATCTTGATCTCCATCTCGAGCTTGCCACCCTTGGTGACATGGGCGATGACGTGGTCGGGATTCAGGATCTCGACGTCATGGCCGGCTTCGATGTCGCCAGCGGTGACGATGCCCTCGCCGTCCTTGCGGACGGTGACCAGGGCTTCGCTACGGTTGTTCAGCTTGACGGCCAGACCCTTGAGGTTCAGCAGGATGTCGACGACATCTTCCTGGACCCCGTCCATGGCGGAGTACTCGTGCACGACGCCGGCGATCTTAACCTCGGTCGGGGCATAGCCCTGCATGGAAGACAGCAGGATGCGGCGCAGCGAGTTGCCAAGGGTATGGCCGTAGCCGCGTTCGAACGGTTCGAGCGTGATGCGCGCCTGGCGCGGGGAAATGCTGTTCACTTCCACGCTGCGCGGCTTCAGCAGTTCACCGGTATTCGACATAGTGCAAATCCTTAATCAGGCCGCTGGATTACTTGGAATACAGTTCGATCACGAGAGATTCGTTGATCGTGGACGGCAGTTCGGAACGCGCCGGACGGGCCTTGTAGGTACCCTTCAACGCCTTGGCGTCGACGGCGACCCACTCGGGGAAACCGCGACCTTCGGCGGCCTCGGCGGCACCCTTGACGCGCAGGTGGCTCTTGGCCTTCTCGGCCACTTCGACCACGTCACCCGGCTTGACCTGATAGGAAGGGATGTTGACGCGCTTGCCGTTGACCAGGATGCCGTTGTGACGGACCACCTGGCGGGATTCGGTACGGGAGGCGCCGAAGCCCATGCGGTAAACGACGCTGTCCAGACGGCTTTCCAGCATCTGCAGCAGATTGTCGCCGGTCACGCCCTTGAGCAGGTCGGCCTTCTTGTAGGTCAGGCGGAACTGGCGCTCGAGCACGCCGTAGATCTTGCGGATCTTCTGCTTGGCGCGCAGCTGGATGCCGTAATCGGACAGGCGGGCCTGACGGGCGCCGTGCTGGCCGGGGGCCTGGTTGCGGCGCTCGACGGCGCACTTTTCGGTGAAGCACTTCTCGCCCTTGAGGAACAGCTTTTCGCCCTCACGGCGGCACTGACGGCACTTGGGATCGGTATTGCGAGCCACGTTGTTCTCCTTGATTAGACGCGGCGCTTCTTCGGCGGACGGCAGCCGTTATGCGGCATGGGCGTCACGTCGGAGATGCTGGTGATCTTGAAGCCCAAAGCATTCAGCGCACGCACGGTGGACTCGCGGCCCGGCCCCGGGCCCTTGATGCGGACTTCGATGTTCTTGACGCCGTATTCCAGCGCCTGCTTGCCGGCATTCTCGGCAGCCACCTGGGCGGCGAAGGGCGTGCTCTTGCGCGAGCCCTTGAAACCGGCGGCACCCGCAGTGAACCAGGACAGGGCATTGCCCTGACGGTCCGTGATGGTCACGATGGTGTTGTTGAAGGAAGCGTGGATGTGCGCGATCGCATCGGCTACGCTCTTCTTGACTTTCTTCCGCACGCGGGCGGTGGTTGCCTTGGCCATAGTATTTACCTAGCTCTTACTTTTTGACTTGCATTTGCTTGCGCGGGCCCTTGCGGGTGCGGGCGTTGGTGCGGGTGCGCTGACCACGACACGGCAGACCGCGACGATGGCGCTGGCCACGGTAGCAACCGAGGTCCATCAGGCGCTTGATGTTCATGGTGATTTCGCGACGCAGGTCGCCTTCCACCGTGAACTTGGTGACGCCGTCACGCAGCTTGTCGATCGCCTCGTCGGTGAGGTCCTTGATCTTGGTAGAGGGGTTCACGCCGGCTTGCTCGCAAATCAGACGAGCACGCGAGCGACCGATGCCGTAGACGGCGGTCAGCGCGATCTCGGCATGCTTGTGATTCGGGATGTTAACCCCAGCAATACGGGCCATGAAAAACTCCGTGCGGAAAACTGCAAATTATAGCAACGTTTCGCTTGACTTTGCAAGCAGAACGTCCACGACTTTCAATATCAACCTTGGCGCTGCTTGTGACGCGCTTCGCTGCAAATGACGCGAACCACGCCCTTGCGCTTGACGATACGGCACTTGCGGCAAATCTTCTTGACCGAGGCTTGAACACGCATGTTCGGCTCCTTTTCTAAAACTACTTGGCGCGATAAACGATGCGCGCGCGACTCAAATCGTACGGGGTCAGTTCCACGGTGACCTTGTCACCGGGCAGGATGCGGATGTAATGCATGCGCATCTTGCCGGAAATGTGCCCCAACACCACATGGCCATTTTCCAGCTTGACCCGGAAAGTGGCGTTCGGGAGAGTCTCCAAGACCTCTCCCGGCATCTGGATTACATCTTCCTTGCTCATACCAGATTACCTGGCGAGGAAGTTCCCGCCCTTGAAGTTTGCCTTCTTGAGCAAGCTTTCATACTGGTGTGTCATCACGTATGCCTGCACCTGTGCCATGAAATCCATGGTCACCACCACAATGATCAACAGTGACGTGCCACCGAAGTAGAACGGTACGTTCCAGTTAACGATCAGGAACTCGGGCAGCAGGCAGACCAGCGTGATGTAGACTGCGCCGATCAGGGTCAGCCGGGTCATGATCTTGTCGATGTACTTTGCGGTCTGCTCACCCGGTCGGATACCCGGCACGAATGCGCCGCTCTTCTTCAGGTTGTCCGCGGTTTCCTTGGGGTTGAACACCAGGGCCGTATAGAAGAAACAGAAGAAGATGATCGCCAGGGCATAGAACATCACATAGATCGGCTGGCCGGGCGACAAGGTCGAAGCGATGTCCTTCAGCCAGGTCATGCCCTCGTGGCTGCCGAACCAGCCGCCCAACGTGGCCGGGAACAGGATGATCGAGGAGGCGAAGATGGGCGGAATGACGCCGGCCATGTTCAGCTTCAACGGCAGGTGCGAGCTTTGGCCACCGTACAGCTTGTTGCCCACCTGGCGCTTGGCATAGTTGACCAGGATCTTGCGCTGACCGCGCTCGACGAAGACCACCAGGGCGGTGACAAGCAGGGCGCCGACGAACAGCAACAGGACCAGGGGGATCGAGAAGGCCCCGGTACGGGTCAACTCCAGGGTACCGCCCACCGCCTGCGGCAGGCCCGCCGCGATACCGGCAAAGATGATGATCGAGATGCCGTTGCCGACGCCGCGCTCGGTAATCTGCTCGCCCAGCCACATCAGGAACATGGTGCCGGCAACCAGCGTGATCACGGTGGTCATGCGGAACATGAAGCCAGGATCGATCACCAGGCCCGGCTGGCTCTCAAGGGCAATGGAGATACCCAGACCCTGGAACAGGGCCAGCATCACCGTGCCATAGCGAGTGTACTGGGTGATCTTGCGCCGCCCCGCCTCGCCTTCCTTCTTCAGCGCCTCAAGCTGCGGCGACACCACGGTCAGCAACTGGACGATGATGGAAGCCGAGATGTAGGGCATGATGCCCAGGGCGAACACGGTAAAGCGCTTGAGGGCGCCGCCCGAGAACATGTTGAACATGCCCAGGATGCCGCTCTGCTGGCTCTTGAACAGATCCTCCAGCACCATCGGATCGATACCGGGCACGGGAATGTGGGCGCCGATCCGATAAACGATCAGGGCGCCGATCAGGAACCACAGGCGACGCTTGAGGTCGCCCATCTTTCCGGACATCTGCATCAGGTTGGCGGCGGCGTTGGCCAAGTCGGGACTCCGTTACGCTTCGACAGTACCGCCGGCGGCCTCGATGGCGGCCTTGGCACCCTTGGTGGCGGCGATGCCCACCAGCTTGACCGGCTTGGCGATCTCGCCGGCCAGGATCACGCGCACATTCTTGGCCATCTGGGAGACCAGGCCGGCTTGCTGCAGCACCAGCATATCGACGGTATCGACCGGCAGGGCGGCGATATCGCTCAAGCGCACTTCAGCCTTGAAGGCACGCGCCAGGGAGATGAAGCCGCGCTTGGGCAGACGCCGATGCATGGGCATCTGGCCGCCTTCGAAGCCGACCTTGTGGTAGCCGCCGGCACGGGACTTCTGACCCTTGTGACCACGACCGCAGGTCTTGCCCAGGCCGGAACCGATGCCACGGCCGACGCGCTTGGCGGCATGCTTGCTGCCGGCGCCGGGTTTCAGAGTATTCAGTTGCATTTTCAGACCGCCTCGCACTTAACCAGGAAGGCCGCACGGGTCACCATGCCGCGCACGGCGGGAGTGTCCTCGAGTACGACCGATTGATGCATACGCTTGAGACCGAGACCGCGCACGGAGGCACGGTGGAACGACTGGGTGCCGATCGGGCTCTTGATCAGGGTGACCTTGATCTTCTTGGCTTCGCTCATGGCTTACTCCAGGATCTCGGCAACGGTCTTGCCACGCTTGGCGGCGACCTCGCTCGGGGTGTACATCTGGGCCAGGCCGTCGAGGGTGGCACGGACGACGTTGTAGGGATTGGTCGAACCCATGCACTTGGCCAGCACGTTGGTCACGCCCATCACTTCGAAGACCGCGCGCATGGCGCCGCCTGCGATGATGCCGGTACCTTCGGAAGCCGGCTGGATCAGGACCTTGGAGCCGCCATGGCGACCCACCACGGCATGGTGGAAGGTGCCGTTCTTGAGGTTGACCTTGACCATCTTGCGACGGGCCTCTTCCATGGCCTTCTGCACGGCCACCGGGACTTCGCGGGACTTGCCCTTGCCCATGCCGACCGCGCCATCGCCGTCGCCGACCACGGTAAGTGCAGCGAAGCCGAGAATCCGGCCGCCCTTCACCACCTTGGTGACGCGGTTTACCGCGATCATCTTCTCGCGCAGGCCGTCGCCGCGATCATCCTGCTGCTGTTGTTCCATTTTCGCCATCTTCATTACCTCGCGTTAGAAGCGCAGACCGTTTTCACGGGCAGCTTCGGCCAGGGCCTTGACACGGCCGTGGTAGATGAAGCCGCTGCGGTCGAAAGCCACCTGCTCGATACCGGCCTGCTTGGCCTTCTCGGCGATGCGCTGGCCGACCAGCTTGGCCGCTTCGCTGTTGCCGCCGTTCTTGACCTGGTCGCGCAGCTCTTTCTCCTGGGTGGAGGCGCTGCACAGAACCTTGCCGCCGGTGGCATCGATAACTTGCGCGTAAATGTGGCAGTTGCTGCGATAGATGCAGAGGCGTGCCACAGCCAGTTCCGCGATCTTGGCGCGGGTTTTGCGCGCCCTGCGCAGACGCCGGATCTTCTTGTCCATGCTCGTGACTCCAGATTATTTCTTCTTGGTTTCTTTGAGGGAAACCACTTCGTCCGCATAGCGGACACCCTTGCCCTTGTACGGCTCGGGCGGACGATAGGCACGCACATCGGCGGCGACCTGGCCAACCTTCTGCTTATCCGCACCCTTGATCAGGATCTCGGTCTGGGTCGGGGTTTCCACCTTCACGCCGTCGGGCATGACGTGCTCGACAGGATGGGAGAAACCGAGACTCAGGTTGAGCTTGCTGCCCTGGGCCTGGGCACGGTAGCCCACGCCGACCAGGTTCAGCTTGCGCTCGAAGCCCTTGGACACGCCCTGGACCATGTTGGCCAGGAGGGCGCGGGTGGTGCCGGACAGGGCGTTGGCAGCCGTGCTCTCGTTGACCGGGACCACCTGAAGCTTGCCATCGGCATGCTCGACGGTGACCAGACCGTGCAGATTCTGGCTGAGGGAGCCTTGCGGACCCTTGATGGTGATGGCACCAGCGCTGAGGTTGATTTCAACCCCGGCCGGCACAGGAATCGGATTCTTGGCAACTCGGGACATGTTCTACCTCACGCAACCACGCACAGAACTTCACCACCGACGCCGAGCGAACGGGCACGGCGGTCGGTCATGACACCCTTGGAGGTGGACACGATGGCCACGCCCAGGCCGTTCATCACGCGGGGCAGATCCTCACGACCCTTGTAGATACGCAGGCCAGGACGGGAAACGCGCTCGATCTTCTCGATGACCGGGCGGCCGGCGTAATACTTGAGGGCGACTTCCATTTCGGGCAGACCGCCGACGCTGCGGACGGCGTAGTCCTCGATGTAACCTTCGTCCTTCAGGACCTGCGCGATCGCCTTCTTCAGCTTGGAAGAGGGCATTGCCACAGAGACCTTTTCCGACTGCTGCGCATTGCGGATGCGGGTCAGCATATCGGAGATGGGATCACTCATGCTCATCTTGTTGCTCCTTACCAGCTGGCCTTGGTGACGCCGGGAATATCGCCGTTCAGCGCGATCTCGCGGATCTTGTTGCGGCACAGGCCGAACTTGCGGAACACGCCACGGGAGCGACCGGTCAGGGCGCAGCGATTGCGCAGGCGGCTCGGGCTGGCGTCACGGGGCAGCGCCATGTACTTCAGGCGGGCATCCATGCGCTCTTCATCGGAAACGCTCTGGTCGGCCATGACAGCCTTCAGGGCTTCACGCTTGGCGGCGAACTTCTTCACCATCTCACGGCGCTTGGCTTCGCGGTTGATTACAGATTTCCTGGCCATGTCGACCTCAATTCTTGAACGGGAACTTGAAGGCGGCGAGCAAAGCCCTGGCCTCAGCATCCGTCTTGGCAGTAGTGGTGATGGTGATGTTCATGCCCCGGAGCGCATCGATCTTGTCGTACTCGATCTCGGGGAACATGATCTGTTCCTTGACACCCATGTTGTAGTTGCCACGGCCGTCAAAACCCTTGCCGCCGATACCGCGGAAGTCGCGGATACGGGGGATGGCAACGGTGACCAGACGATCGAGGAATTCGAACATGCGCTCCTGGCGCAGGGTCACCTTGCAGCCGATCGGATAGTCGTCGCGAATCTTGAAGCCGGCAATCGATTTGCGGGCCAGCGTCACCACGGGCTTCTGGCCGGCAATCTTGGTCATGTCGCCCACCGCGTGCTCAAGAATCTTCTTGTCGCCAACGGCCTCGCCGACACCCATGTTGAGGGTGATCTTCTCGATGCGGGGGACTTCCATCACCGACTTGTAGCCGAACTGCTTGATCAGTTCAGGCACCACGGTCTCTTTGTAAAACGCCTTAAATCGTGCCATGACTTACCTCATGCATCCAGCACTTCGCCGTTGGACTTGTAGAAACGCACCTTGCGCCCGTCCTCCAGCTCTTTGATGCCCACACGATCACCCTTGCCGGTCGCGGGGTTGAACAGCGCGATGTTGGAGATATCGATGGGCATGTCCTTGTCCACGAAACCGCCAGTCGTACCGCGCATGGGGTTGGGCTTGGTCGCGCGCTTGACGCGGTTGACACCCTCGACCACCACTTTGCCTTCCAGCACGCGCAGCACGGTGCCACGCTTGCCCTTGTCCTTGCCGGTCAGGACAACGACCTCATCGCCACGGCGAATCTTGTTCATGTCCGACTCCTTACAGAACTTCGGGCGCCAGGGAGACGATCTTCATGAATCGCTCCGTACGCAGTTCACGGGTCACCGGCCCGAAGATACGGGTGCCGATGGGCTCGAGCTTGTTGTTGAGCAGCACGGCGGCATTGCCGTCGAACTTCACCAGCGAGCCGTCCGGACGACGCACGCCCTTGGCGGTACGCACCACCACGGCGTTGTAGACATCGCCCTTTTTGACACGACCGCGCGGCGCCGCATCCTTGATGCTCACCTTGATAATGTCGCCGATACCGGCGTAACGACGCTTGGAGCCGCCCAACACCTTGATGCACATAACGGAACGCGCACCCGTGTTGTCAGCCACGTCGAGCACTGACTGCATCTGAATCATGATCTTTTCTCCAACTTGCCCCGCCGCGATTCAGTCACGGTCAGGCAGTTTTGGATCCCGAAGGGTTAATGCCACAAAGGGCGGGTAATGAGGCCGCGCATAATATACGCGGCCTCACTATATTGCAAGCACTAAATTACAGAACCTTGGCCTGTTCGACCACACGCACCACCTTCCAGGACTTGGTCTTGGACAGCGGGCGGCACTCCTCGATGATCACGGTATCGCCTTCGTTGCAGGCGTTGTCCTCGTCATGGGCGTGGTACTTCTTGGACAGACGGATCACCTTGCCGTAGAGCGGGTGCTTGGCACGGCGCTCGACCAGGACGGTGACGGTCTTGTTCATCTTGTCGCTCACGACCTTGCCGGTCAGCGAGCGGACGTTCTTGCTTTGTTCCTGTTCAGCCATCTCTATCTACCTTGTCAGTTGCCGACCTGGCCCAGCACCGTGCGGACACGGGCGATGGCTCGCCGCGTATTGCGCACATCGTGGGTCTTGTTGGTCTGCTGGGTGGCGATCTGCATACGCAGGCTGAACTGGGCGCGCAGCAGCTCCTTCAGCTCGGCTTCGAGCTCGGCCTTGGTCTTGGTGCGAAGTTCACTGGCTTTCATGTCAGATCCCAATGTGACGGGTAACAAACGTGGTCGGGATGGGCAGCTTGGCGGCCGCCAGCTTGAAGGCCTCGCGGGCCAGAGCCTCATCCACACCATCCATCTCGTACAGCACCTTGCCCGGCTGGATCTCGGCGACCCAGTACTCCGGGTTGCCCTTACCGTTACCCATACGGACTTCGGCGGGCTTCTGGGAGATCGGCTTGTCCGGGAAGATGCGGATCCAGATCCGGCCACCCCGCTTGATGTGGCGGGTCATGGCACGACGGGCGGCTTCGATCTGACGCGCGGTCAGGCGGCCGCGGCCGATGGCCTTGAGGCCGTACTCGCCGAAGCTCACCTTGGCGCCGCGGGTCGCCAGGCCGGTGTTACGGCCCTTCTGTTCCTTGCGGTACTTTCTGCGGTTGGGTTGCAGCATGGCTGATTACTCCTTTCCGGCCCGGTTGGACGGCCGACGGGGCCGACGCTCGGGTTCGGGCGCGGCCACGGGCTTCTCGCCCTTGCCGAGGTTCTCACCCTTGTAGACCCAAACCTTGATGCCGATGATGCCGTAGGTGGTGTTCGCTTCGGCCAGACCGTAGTCGATATCGGCGCGCAGGGTGTGCAGCGGCACGCGGCCTTCGCGGTACCACTCGGTACGGGCGATATCGGCACCGTTCAGGCGGCCGGAGCTCATGATCTTGATGCCCTGGGCGCCGAAGCGCATGGCGCTCTGCATGGCGCGCTTCATGGCGCGGCGGAACATGATGCGCTTCTCGAGCTGGGTGGCGATGGAGGCGGCGATGATCTGGGCGTCGAGCTCCGGCTTGCGGATTTCCTCGATGTTCAGGGTCACCGGCACCGACATCATGCTGGCCAGTTGCTTGCGCAGGTTCTCGATGTCCTCGCCCTTCTTGCCGATCACGACGCCCGGACGGGCGGAAAACAGCGTGATGCGGGCATTCTTGGCCGGACGCTCGATGGTGATCTTGGAGAGGGAGGCATGCGCCAGCTTCTTCTTCAGGAACTCACGCACTTTCAGATCTTCGGCCAGCATGCCGGCGAAGTTCTTGCTGTTGGCGTACCACTTCGAGCTCCAGTTGCGGTTCACGCTCAGGCGGAAACCGATCGGATGAATTTTCTGTCCCATACGCTACCTCAGTCGCCAACCGTCACAGTGATGTGACAGGTGGGTTTGTGGATACGGTTGCCGCGGCCCTTCGCACGCGCCGTGAAGCGCTTCAGGGTCGGACCCTCGTCGACGAAGATGGTCTTGACCTTCAGTTCGTCGATGTCGGCGCCCTCGTTGTGCTCGGCGTTGGCGATGGCCGACTCGAGCACCTTGCGGATGACCTCGGCGGCCTTGCGGGGCGTGAAGGTCAGGATGTTGAGCGCGTTGTCGACCGGCTTGCCGCGCACCAGGTCAGCCACCAGGCGGGCCTTCTGGGCGGACAGGCGGGTGCCGCGCAAAATAGCAGAAACTTCCATGCTGGCTTACCTCTTGGCTTTCTTGTCGGCGGCGTGGCCCTTGAAGGTGCGAGTCAGCGAGAACTCGCCCAGCTTGTGGCCTACCATGTTTTCCGTGACATACACGGGGATGTGCTGCTTGCCGTTATGCACGGCAATGGTCAGCCCCACAAAATCCGGCAGGATGGTGGAACGACGCGACCAGGTCTTGATCGGACGCTTGTCCGAACCGGCTTGGGCGGCTTCCACCTTCTTCAGCAGATGGCCGTCGATGAACGGGCCTTTTTTAACAGAACGTGCCATATCGACTTACCCCTTATTTCTGCCGGCGACGCACGATCATGTTATCCGTGCGCTTGTTGCTGCGAGTACGATAACCCTTGGTCGGCTGACCCCAGGGCGAGACCGGTACGCGACCCTCGCCGGTGCGGCCTTCGCCACCACCGTGCGGGTGATCGATCGGGTTCATGGCGGTGCCGCGAACCGTCGGGCGGACACCGCGCCAGCGCATCGCGCCGGCCTTGCCGATGGAGCGCAGGCTGTGCTCGGCGTTGCCGACTTCGCCCAGGGTGGCACGGCAATCGATGTGCACCTTGCGGATTTCACCCGAACGGAGACGGAGCTGAGCGTAGCTGCCTTCACGGGCGAGCAGTTGCACGCCGGTACCGGCGGAGCGGGCGATCTGGGCACCCTTGCCCGGCATCATCTCGATGCAGTGGATCGTCGAACCGACAGGGATGTTGCGCAGCGGCAGGCAGTTGCCCGGCTTGATCGGGGCCTCGGAGCCGCTCATCAGGGACGCACCGGCCTCGACACCGCGCGGGGCGATGATGTAGCGGCGCTCGCCGTCGGCGTAGCACAGCAGCGCGATATGGGCGCTACGGTTCGGGTCGTACTCGATACGCTCGACCTTGGCCGGAATGCCGTCCTTGTCGCGCTTGAAGTCGACCAGACGATAATGCTGCTTGTGACCACCACCCTTGTGACGGGTGGTGATGTGGCCGTTGTTGTTACGGCCGGAACCGCGGTTCTGCTTCTCGACCAGGGCCGCCACGGGCTTGCCTTTGTGCAGACCCGGGGTGACGACCTTGACAACGGCACGACGGCCGTTGGAAGTGGGTTTGACTTTAATCAGGGCCATGACTTATTCCCCCGCCACGAAGTTGAGTTCCTGGCCAGGCTGCAGACAGACATAGGCCTTCTTCCAGTTGTCGCGGCGACCGATGAAGCGGCCGAAGCGCTTCTGCTTGCCCTTCACGTTGGCCACGTTGACGTCCTTGACCTGGACCTTGAACAGCAGCTCGACCGCGGCCTTGATTTCCGGCTTGGTGGCATCGGCGGCGACGCGGAAGGCGACCTGCTCGTTCTTGTCGGCCAGCATGGTCGACTTCTCGGAAATCACCGGCGCCAGGATGACCTGGAGCAGACGGTTCTCGTTGAATTTGACGGCGTTCATGCGTACATCTCCTCGAACGACTTCACCGCGTCGCGGGTCATCAGAACCTGATCGAAACGGATCAGGCTGACCGGATCGGCGTGACGCGGCTCCAGGACCAGCACGTTGGCCAGATTGCGGGACGACAGCCACAGGTTGTCGCCCACTTCCGGGGTGATGATCAGGACGCGATCGGCGATGCCCATGTTCTTGACCTTGCCGGCCAGCATCTTGGTCTTCGGCGCCTCGACGTCGATCCCCTCGATGACACGCAGACGACCGTCGGCGGCCAGCTTGGACAGGATCGCCGCCATGCCGGCGCGGAACATCTTGCGGTTGACCTTCTGGGTGAAGTTCTCGTCCGGCTTGTTCGGGAAGGTACGGCCACCACCACGCCAGAGCGGGCTGGAGGTCATACCGGCACGAGCATTGCCGGTACCCTTCTGCTTGAACGGCTTCTTGGTCGAGTGACGCACTTCGGCACGGGTCAGCTGGGCACGATCGCCGCTGCGGCCATTGGCCTGGTAAGCGGTAACCAGCTGATGCACGAGGGCTTCGTTGTATTCGCGAGCGAACAGGGTATCGGCCGCGGCGACGACGCCGGCATCCTGACCCTGATCGTTAATGAGCTTGAGATCCATCAGGCACCCCCTTTGATGGCGGGACGCACGACCACGTCGCCACCCTTGGGACCGGGCACGGCGCCCTTGATCAGGAGCAGTTGACGCTCGGCATCGACACGCACGACTTCCAGGTTCTGGATGGTGCGATTGGCCGCACCCAGATGACCGGACATGCGCTTGCCGGGGAAGATGCGACCGGGATCCTGGGCCTGACCGATGGAGCCGGGCACGTTGTGGGAGCGCGAGTTGCCGTGAGTGGCACGCTGCGAACCGAAGTGGTGACGCTTGATGGTACCGGCGAAACCCTTACCCTGGGTGACGCCGGAGACGTCGACCATTTGGCCGGCCTGGAAGATTTCCACGCTGACCACACCGGCGGGCTGGTACTGCCCGACCACATCGGCAGCGACGCGGAATTCGGCCATGCCGCGACCGGCTTCGGTACCGGCCTTGGCGTAGTGACCTGCCAGGGGCTTGGTGACGCGGCTCGCCTTACGCGAACCATAGGCGAGCTGAATGGCGTCGTAGCCATCCGTTTCCGCCGTCTTGATTTGACTGACGCGGTTGTTCGACATATCCAGCACGGTCACCGGGATGGACACGCCATCGTCAGTGAAAATGCGGGTCATGCCGATCTTGCGACCGACAAGGCCTAGAGTCATTTTCTAGTTCCCTATTCAAAGGCGCCGACTTCAATTGGTCGGCGGTTGCTGAAAGTACTGCAAAAACAAAGAGGCGGGATTATACCCGCCCATTGGAGCTTGTAAAGCCCTGAATTACTGCAACTTGATCTCGACGTCGACGCCGGCGGGCAGATCGAGCTTCATCAAGGCATCGACGGTCTTGTCGGTGGGATCGACGATGTCCATCAGACGCTTGTGGGTGCGGATCTCGAGCTGGTCGCGCGAGGTCTTGTTGACGTGCGGCGAACGCAGGATGTCGAAGCGCTCGATGGCGGTGGGCAGGGGCACGGGGCCCTTGACCACGGCGCCGGTGCGCTTGGCGGTCTCGACGATCTCCAGGGCGGACTGGTCGATCAGCTTGTAGTCGTAGCCCTTGAGGCGGATGCGGATTTTCTGGCTTTGCATGATATGTCTTTCGTTTATTCGATGACCTTGGCGACGACGCCGGCGCCGACGGTACGACCGCCTTCACGGATGGCGAAGCGCAGACCCTCTTCCATCGCGATCGGGGCGATCAGCGCGGCCGTGATCGACACGTTGTCGCCAGGCATCACCATCTCGGTGCCGGCCGGCAGCTCGATCGCGCCGGTCACGTCGGTCGTACGGAAGTAGAACTGCGGACGGTAGCCGTTGAAGAACGGGGTGTGACGACCGCCTTCGTCCTTGCTCAGCACGTAGATCTCGGCGCTGAACTTGGTGTGCGGGGTGATCGAACCCGGCTTCGCCAGAACCTGGCCACGCTCGACGTCTTCACGCTTGGTGCCGCGCAGCAGCACGCCCACGTTGTCGCCGGCCTGACCTTGGTCGAGCAGCTTGCGGAACATTTCCACGCCGGTGCAGGTGGTCTTGACGGTCGGCTTGATACCGACGATCTCGACTTCCTCGCCGACCTTGACGATGCCGCGCTCGACACGACCGGTCACCACGGTGCCGCGGCCGGAGATCGAGAACACGTCTTCGATCGGCAGCAGGAACGGCTTGTCGACAGCGCGCTCGGGCGTCGGGATGTAGCTGTCCAGGGCATCGGCCAGACGGAAGATGCTGGGCTCGCCGATGTCGGACTGATCGCCTTCCAGGGCCTTCAGCGCGGAACCGATGATGATGGGAATGTCGTCGCCGGGGAATTCGTACTTGGACAGCAGTTCGCGCACTTCCATTTCGACCAGCTCGAGCAGCTCGGCGTCGTCGACCATGTCGGCCTTGTTCATGTACACGATGATGTACGGCACGCCGACCTGACGGGCCAGCAGGATGTGCTCGCGGGTCTGCGGCATCGGGCCGTCCGCGGCGGACACGACCAGGATGGCGCCGTCCATCTGGGCGGCACCCGTGATCATGTTCTTCACGTAGTCGGCGTGGCCCGGGCAGTCAACGTGGGCGTAGTGGCGGCCCGCCGTCTCGTACTCCACGTGCGCGGTGTTGATGGTGATGCCGCGCGCCTTCTCTTCCGGTGCCGAGTCGATGTCGGCGTAGTTCTTCGCCGCACCACCGAACTTCTTCGACAGAATCGTCGTGATCGCCGCCGTCAGCGTGGTCTTGCCATGGTCCACGTGCCCAATCGTACCCACGTTTACGTGCGGCTTAGTACGCTCAAATTTTTCCTTGGCCAT
>JAAXVP010000269.1 GCA_013335435.1 Thiobacillus sp.
CCGTGGTGGCCGTAGTGGCCGTAGTGGCCGTGGTGGCCGTGGTGGCCGTGGTGGCCGTGGTCGGCGTGGTGGCCGTGGTCGGCGTGGTGGCCGTGGTCGGCGTGGTGGCCGTAGTCGGCGTGGTTGGGGTTGTTGCGTTGCCAGGAGCAACCGGCTGTTCAGCCAAACCACGCGCGAAAGCAGGGAAGCTGTAACCATGTGGCGTCACGTTTTCGGCAATCCGCAACAACCTAACGAAGGAATGGCCACCGTTTTCACCGCCAACTCCAGCGGCAATGCCCGCCGCGGTTTCTTCCAGCATGTTGTTGAGGTCCTGGCCTCCTGCCAGCGCCGCGATCAGCTTATTGACGTCCTCGCCCTGGAACGCCGCCTCGGTGGCGTCGGGGGGCGTCGGGGGGGCAACGTCGGCGCTCATCAGGAACGACTCGTCCGGCAGAACTGCAACAACCCTGCCATCGCTCATAACCAACTCGGCGTGCCCGCCTTTGGATGCCACGACGGTCTCGCCCGCAAAGAGGGAATCACCCTCGGCCAGCCGCCTAGTTGAGCCATCCGCCGCCTTCGCGAAAACCTGACCTTCGATCTTCGTAACCGTTGCGACCAATTGGGTATTCGTCGTCGACATGATCAATCCTCCGTTACCTGCGACCATCGCCCATATCGATAAAGGCAACAGCCAAATCGTTTCTACTTAATTCTTAGCTGACGATAGGGGCATTTGTTACTGTACATAAGTCCAGTACGGCCGGCTTTCCTCGCCCCCCGAGCCCCGGCAGCCTATTCGCGCCCGGCTGCCGGAAACCTTATTTGCGGATGCCGTTGATCAGGACCGATAGCTGAAGCCGGTCGCGCACACCGAGGATATGGAATATCGCCGACAGGTGCGATTTGACCGTGCGTTCGGTGATTTCCAGGCGGGTCGATATCTCCTTGTTGGAGGCGCCTGCCGCGACCGCCAAGGCCACTTCCCGCTCGCGTGCGGTGAGCTTTTCCAACCCGGGCACCTCGCCCTTGCCGCCATGTTTTGCCAGCGCCGCCAGCAATCGCTGCATCAGTTCCTGGCCGACCCAGGTGCCTCCCCGGTCGACCACCTCGAAGATCTGGCGCAATACCTCCGGCGCGGCCAGGGCGCTGGCATAACCGGCCGCCCCGGCCGTCAGCGCGGCGAGCCCTTCCGCGGCGTCGGGCTGATTTGCGAGCACGACGACCGGGCAGAGCGGGGCCCAATCGGATAGGCCACCGACGAGGCCAGCAACATCCTCGCCGGCGTCGACATGCAGCCAAACCAGGGCGGAACCGGCCGGAAGGACGGCAGGCGTTTCCAGCCTCGACACCACCCTGGCCTCGGGAAAGGCCGTCAACCAGCCGGACACGGGTGCTTGCCTGTTAGTGGCGAAAATATTGTCGCGCATGACCGTCACCTCTCCGTCATTGCCCGAGTCTTTGCTCTGTACAGGGGCTTCAATAAATAGGATAGGACGGTTTTCTTGCCGGTTTTGATATCGACTTCAGCCGTCATGCCGGGAATGATGGGCAGGTTCTTGCCCAGGCTGGCCTTCAGGGTGCGAACCCGGACGAGGTAATAGGCCTTGCCGGCTTCATCCGTCACGGTATCGGCGCTGATCTGGTCAACCACGGCATCCAGTCCGCCGTAGATCATGAAGTCATAGGCCGAGAAGCGCACCATGGCCTCCTGGCCGGGGCGCAGGAAGGCGATGTCCTTGGGCTGGATCTGGGTCTCCAGCAACAGGGCGTCCTCCAGCGGCACGATCTCGGCGATCACGCTGCCGGGCTGGACCACACCGCCCAGGGTGTTCACCAGCAGGCGCTTGACCGTACCCCGGACCGGCGAAGTGACATCGGTATGCTTGACCCGGTCGGACAGGGCGGTGCTGCTGGCGGTCAGGCCACTCAACTTGGCGGTGACATCGGCCAGTTCGATCCGGGCCTGGTTGCGGAAGCTCAGTTCCACCTCCTGGATGTTGCGCGAGGCCTCCGCGATGGCGGCCTTGATGCGGGGAATCTGGGCCGCGGCCTGGTCGCGCTCGCCCTTGAAGCGGTTCACGTCGCGTTGCAGGCGCAGGACGTCGACCTCGGAGGCCGCACCGGCCCGGACCAGGGGCCGGGTATAGGCCAACTCCTTGGCGGTCAGATCGTAGCTGACCGAGGCCTGCTCCTGCTGTACGCGCATCTGTTCCAGTTCGTGGGAACGCTGGTTCATCTGCTGCTTGGCGATGCTCAACTGGGCTTCCAGTTCGGCGCGCCGGTTGCTGTACAGGATACGTTCCTGGTTGACCAGTTGCGGCAGTTCCTTTTCCACCTCGGGCGGGGCCAGGAACGGCTTGCCGTCGGCCAGGGCCTGGAGCCGGGCGGCCTTGGCCAGGAGCGAGAGGTATAGGGAACGGTTTTCCTGCAGGGAAGATTCGAACCGGGTGGCGTCGATCTTCAGGAGCACCTTGCCGGCCGGCACGATATCGCCTTCCCGGATCAGCAGTTCGGAAATCACGCCGCCGTCCACCGACTGGATGATCTGTACCTGGCGCGAGGGGATGACCTTGCCGTTGCCCCGCGTGACTTCGTCGAGTTCCGCCTGGGAGGCCCAGAGCAACCCGGCCAGGAAGATGAACAGACTCCAATACAGCAGGGTACGGCCGCGTATCGGATCCTGCTGTTTCCAACCCCATTCCGCATCGCCGATCCAGTCCAGCTCCTCGGGCGTGCGGCTGGGCACCCAGCGGGAAAATATCCGGTCGATCAGGGTGCGGCGCCGTTTCCGGCGTTCGATGCGTGTCGGTTCGCTGGCCATATCCCTTACCCTTTCACGGTGCCCGCCCGATCTTGCCCTGGCGCATCTTTTCCAACACCTCGTCCTTGGGGCCGTCTGCCACGATGCGGCCGGAATCGACCACGATCACCCGGTCCGCCAACTCCATCAGCGGGGTCCGGTGGGTGACCAGGAGCAGGGTCTTGCCCTGGCCGTAAACCTGCAAGTTGCGCTTGATGGTGTCCTCCAGTTCGCGGTCTACCGAGCCGGTCGGCTCGTCCAGCAACAGGATGGGGGGGTCGCGCACCACTGCGCGGGCGATCGCCACGGCCTGACGCTGGCCGCCGGACAGGGATTCGCCGCGTTCGCCGATCACCATGTCGAAGCCCTGCGGGTGGCTGTTCACCAGATCGCTCAGGCCGGCGATCTCGGCCGCCCGGATCAGGTCGGCATCGTCCGAGACCGGCGTCGCCAGCTCGATGTTTTCCTTCAGGGAACCGTAGAACAGTCCGGCATCCTGGGGCACGTAGCCGATGTTGCGGCGCAACTCGGAGGGATCGAGCTGGCGGATGTCGACGCCGTCGATATGCACCGAGCCGCCGGTCGGCCGGTACAACCCCAGGATCAGGCGCAACAGGGTGGACTTGCCCGAACCGACCCGGCCGACCAGGGCAACGTGCTCGCCGGCCTGGATGGTGATCGAGACATGGCTCAGGGCCTCCGGATTGCCGGTACCGGGATAGGTAAAGCTGGCGTCCTTGAACTCGATCGCCCCGGCCAGATGCGGGCGGCTGATGAAGCTGGCCTGGTCCGGGCGCTCGACCTCGGAGCCCATGACCTTGTTGATGGTGGCCAGCGAGGTCTTGGCGCTGTTGTACTGGGTCATCAGGCTGGCCACCGAGGCGAAGGTCGCCATGGCCCGGTTGGACAGGATGACGCAGGCGATCAGGCCGCCCGTGCTGAGGGCGCCGTCGACGATCCGGTACACCGCCAGGATGACCACGACGACATAGCTCAGGTGGTTCACCCACATGGTGAAGTTGGTCGAACTGGCGGCCAGGATACGCATCTGGTTGGAGATCCGGGCCAGGAAGATCACGCTGCGTTCCCACTTGCGCTGGACCAGGCCCTCGGCGCCCATGGCCTTCACCGTCTCCAGGCTGACCAGGCTTTCGACCAGGCTGGCGTTGCGCACCGCGCTGGCGCGCTGGGTCACCTCGGCCAGTTCGTTCATCTTGGTCTGCACCAGCCAGGTGTAGGCGACCAGCAGGCAGATGCCGACGAAGGCCGGGATGAACATCGGCGTATCGAGCCAGAACAGGACCACCAGGAACAGGAACGAGAACGGTACGTCGATCAGGGTGACCACCGTGGCCGAGGTGATGAAGGTGCGCACCGCCTCGAAGGAGTGCAGGTTGGCCGCGAAGGCACCGGCCGAGAGCGGCCGCTGTTCCATGCGGATGCCGAGCACCCGCTGCATGATCTCCGACGACAGCCTGACGTCGACGCGCCGGCCGGCCAGGTCGACGTAATAGGCACGCAGGGTGCGCAGGCCGAAATCCGCGACATGGATGATGACCAGGCCGATGGCGAGCAGCCACAGGGTCTCCAGGGCCTGGTTCGGCACCACCCGGTCGTACACGTTCATGATGAACAACGGCATGGCCAGGGCGAACACGTTGATCAGACCGGCCGCCACCAGGACGTCGCGGTAGACCGGCAGGTTGTCCATGATCGCGCCCCAGAACCAGTGCCGGCTCGGCAGCGAGGCCGTCTCCGGCGCCCGGTTGTCGAACAGGAAGCGCGGCCGGGCATAGATCGCCATGCCGCTGTATTTCTCGGCCAGTTCGTCGAAGGGCATGGAAACGGTGGCATCCAGGAGTCCGGCCCGGATGATGCGCGCCTGGCCGTCGTCCTCCCAGCC
>JAAXVP010000270.1 GCA_013335435.1 Thiobacillus sp.
GGGATGAGGGAGCGGCGCATCCATATCCAGACCCGCTTTACGGTTCAACTTATAATGGCCGCCGCATTTTAACTGAAACCGCCCTGCCCCCCATCATGCCCAGCCAACCCAGCAAGACCCTGGAAACCTTCGACAACCCGAATCCGGGCCGCGACTACCACATCCACATGGAGATCCCGGAGTTCACCTGCCTGTGCCCGAAGACCGGCCAGCCCGACTTCGCCACCCTGTTCCTGGACTACATCGCGGACCAGAAGTGCGTCGAGCTGAAGAGCCTGAAGCTCTACGTCTGGTCGTTCCGCGACGAAGGCCATTTCCACGAAGACGTCACCAACCGCATCCTGGACGACCTGGTGGCCGCCACCAACCCGCGCTTCATGCGCCTGACCAGCAAGTTCTACGTGCGCGGCGGCATCTTCACCAACGTCGTCGCCGAGCACCGCCAGCCCGGCTGGCAGCCGGCACCCCACGTCGAGCTGAGCCAGTTCGCGCCGCAGTCGAACACGCGCGGCTGAGCCGCCTACCAGTCGCCGTCGCCGGACCCCATGTCGGGCGCGTCCCAGGAGTCGCCACCGCTGCCGGCGCCGAAATCGAAGGCCTCCGGCTGTGCCGCCGATGGACTGCCGAACACGGCCGGAGCGGCCACCGGCGCCGCCTGCGCGCTGCCTTCATGATCCAGCACCTTGGCCAGGCCGTAGCCGGCGGCCATGCCGGCCAGCCCGCCCAGCACCGCGCCGCCGATCCCTGGGCTGGGTGCGGCAGGCGGCACGGAGCCATAACCCTGGTAACCGCCGGCCCCGGACGGCGCGCCATAGCCTGCGGGCACCAGCGGGGCCGCATTGGCGGCGCTGCGGCGGAGCATTAGCCAGAGGATCGCCAGCACCCCGCCGCCGATCAGGACATACGACCAGGGAAATGGCTTGCCGGACGGCATCGGTGCGGAGCCGCCGGCGTAGGTCGCCGGCGTGGTCTCGACCCGATTCATCAGCTCCCGGAAATGCTCGGGGCTGCGGGCGAACTTGAGGTCAGGCTCCAGGCGCTGAGCTTCCTGCAGGGCCTGGCGGGCATCGCCGCGGCGGCCTTCCAGGAGCAGGACCTGGCCCAATTCGTAATAGGCCTTGGCGCTCTGCGGCTTGGCCTGGATGACCTCGTGCAGCATGGCCTCGGCCTGGCTGTATTGCCGGGCGGCGACCGCCGCGTTGATATCCTTGGGCGTCGGCAACGCCAAGGCCAGTTGGGAGAAGAGTGCAAGCAGTAATGCAACGGGCAACTTCCACATATCGATAGCCTTTCCAAATGTCTCCGAAGACCACCCGGAGGCCGGGCTCCGGGCCATGCGCCCCGAACCGGACCGATGTCCGGCGGGTACGGGAAACTATTGGACAGTGACCCTTACTACCGCGTTAAGGTTGCCATACAGTTTTGTAAGCGGCCGGCCCGGCTCAGTTCCCTTCGCCCGCCAGCCAGACCTCGATGCTCCCCGGCCGGGCCTTGAGAAAGCCGATCAGGCGGACCCGGACATCCTTGACCCCCTGCTCGCCCAGGGTCCGGGCGATCGCCTCGGCGGCCGACTTGTCCTCCTCGCGGAAATAGCGCACCTCGTTGGCCTTCGGCGAGGTAGCCTTGCCGGCGATGTTCTCGATGCCCTGGGGCTGGAAACCGGACTGCTGCAGGGCGGCCGTGAGCACCTTGGCTTTGCCCCGCTGGGCTTCCGTGTCGATCTGCAGGTACACCTGGGCCGGCAGCCGGGCCAGGGCCGCGGAGGCCGCCGCCTTCGTCTCGCTGCTGCCACTGGTTTTTATCTCCTGGACCACCGCCCGTCCCGCGCTGTCCTGCTTCACCGAGATGAGGCGCACGGCCAGGTCCTCGTAGCCGAGTGCGGCGAAAGAAGCATAGGCAAACTCGCGATCCAGGGGGTTTTCCGAGACCAGGAGCGGACGGAACTTGTCCAGGGCGTCAAGCTGGTTAAGCTGCAACTGCCGGTAGTTGTAGATCTGGGTGAACAGCGCACCCACGCCGGTGATGCAGATCCCCAGGATCAGCGGCGTCAACGCGACCAGCACCTCATGCCAGGATTTCGTCGGTGTGGGACATTCGGACATGGCAGACCTCCCTTCGGCAAGAGGCGGCACGCGCACGTGCGCAGCCGGCCGGGAGGCGAACCGGTACGGCAGGACGCCAACCCGGCCCGGTCGATTATTTCAAACGGCGATTGCCTGAGAAATCCGCAGTTCTACTCAGGCCGGGTGGACGGCCGAGCGCGGCCCGAGTCGATGCAGGCCGCAGGCTTGGCCAGGCTCAAGTGCGTCACACCTAGGGAACCGCCGATTTATTCGATTCCGTCGTTCCCGCGTAGGCGGGAACCCAGTTAAATCAAGGCACTGGATCCCCGCCTACGCGGGGATGACGAATAAAAGCGTCTCCCTAGAAATAACGCAGGACCAGATAGGCGATGGCGGCGATGCAGGCCAGGATGCCGGGAACCGCGACCAATGCGACGGTACGCTGGCGCCGGAGCGCCTCGCGCTGCAAGCCGACGGACTCCTCGATGCGCGCCTGCGACCTGCCCACCTGCTCCTCGGCCAAGGCCCGCTGGGCGGCGAGCTGGGCGATGATCTCGCGCTGGCCGTCGCGGATCTCCTTCAGGACCGCCAGCGTTTCCTGGTCGACTTCCTGTCTCATGGCCGCTCAGCCATTCATTTCGGAAACCGGCTGCCTGAGTTCCGCCAGCGCCCCGCGCAGGACACGCATGGACGAGCGCAGCAACAGCAGCACCAGCAGGGAGGCGACCACGATATCCGGCCAGCCCGACTGGAACAGCCAGACCCCGAAGGCGGCCACGAAGACCGAAAGGTTGGAGGCGATATCGTTGCGCGAACACTCGAACACCGAACTCATGTTGATGTCCTCGTTCCGGTGCTGCCAAAGCAGCCACAGGCACAAGCCGTTCGCCGCCAGGCCGGCCAGGCTGAACACCCCCATGACTTCGTAGACCGGCAGCACGGGGTGGACCAGCTTCCAGCCCAACTGGGCGACGACCGCCAAGGCCGCCAGCAGGATCAACAGCCCCTTGAACAAGGCCACCCTGGCCTTCGCCCGGGCGCCCTCGGCCACCGCATACAGGCTCAGGCCATAGGTCAGGGCATCGCCCAGGTTGTCCAGGCTGTCGGACAGCAGGGCCGTGGAGCCGCCATACAGGGCCGCGCCGGCGATGACGAAGAACATCACGGCATTGATCCAGAGCACCTTGACCAGGGTGCTCTTCTGCCGGGTGCGCGAGGCATCCAGCGAGCAGCTAGTTCCACAACAGCAACCGGCCATCAGGCTCTCCAACTAGGAACGATAAATTTGCAGGTCCCTGTTCTATAACCCAATCCGCCGGGCGTGCCAAGGGTAGCCCACGGTGCCGCAGGTCTTGAGGGGATGCCCTGTACAAGGTTGACCGTGCTGCTCACATCGTCCCTACGGTTCGGAAACAGTCAATTTAGCCGTACACAGGCCAGGAATGGCAGTGTCCCGTGGGCGACTGATGTGGTGGACATAGAGCGCATATGTACAGCTTGGGGGGCGCAAGTTAGCCCTCATATGGCATCGAGCACAGATTGAAGTATTTGCGCGCCAGACGGGGACAACAGCCAACCCAGTGCTGCGCAGTTGAGCAACACCGTGGCCCAATAGGTGGATTGAAAGGAAGTCTTGGCCGATTTGTGCCGAAGAAGACGCTGCGCCGCGAGAGCGCCGGGCCACCCACCGAGCAGGGCAAAGAGGTGCAACGTGCTTTCCTGAGTTCGCCATTGATCACGCCTAGCGGCTGACTTGTCCAAAGCGTACGCGACAAAGGCCACAACACTGGTAGCAAGGTAGAGCCCCAGGACCGCGCTGGGGAGTCGACCTGAAACGACCGCAGCAAAAACAAACAGCAAGAAACAAACGGCAAATATGGGAGCCAGATTCCCCCGTCCCTGGGGCTTGTTCACACTGCGATGCTCGCCGGCAAATGCTACGGCCTTCGCCTGTGACCGACCCTTGTCATCAACCGTGAGTTCATAGGTAACGAGTTCGTTCCCTTTCGGTCGGCACTGTCGACTGGAAAGTGAACTGATATGGACGAAGACATGCTCGCCACCGCCATAGGGCGTGATGAAGCCGAAGCCTTTGTCATCCTTCCATGTGGTAATACGACCTTGATAGCGCATAGCAAGAGGATAAAAGGTCTAACGTGAAGGTAACCGGCCTTGCGCGGCTTTATGCGCAAGGTCCGTGTTGACCGCAGGGTTAGTTAGAGCGCATATGCGACCACCCAGCGACCGATTGTGAATAAGCCCACCACGGCACAAACCGCCACCGCAATGAACAATGCAGTTGGCGGCCCCCGACGACTGAGCGGCAAAACTTCGGCGGCGGGCGACGGCCCCTCCAAGTGAAACGACAGCGAGAAGCCGGAGATGTCTTTGTAAGGGCCAGCCACTTCGGGATGGGCAATTTCAACGGGCCAGCTTTGGCCAGATGAAGAAGCCGCCTCGAGGTCGGCCGCAGCAACGAGCTGCCGCCCGAGAGCTTTGAGAGACGACCTATCACCTACCACCATGAGGCCGTTTTCGCGGCCAGAGTAGGCGTGGAGCCAGAGAGGTGCGGGCTTGTTGCTCATGCGCTCTAACGACGCTGTAGAAAAACCCGATTCCGCGTCACCGCATCATCCCTGACCCGATTTTTTTCATCGGGCCGGTCGATGC
>JAAXVP010000530.1 GCA_013335435.1 Thiobacillus sp.
CGAGACGACGCGCGGCGCGACGGCGGGCGGCGCGACGCCGGCTTCGCCGTGCCCTACACCACGGCCGCCGTGGCCTCCTTTGCCTTCGGACACCCCCTCGCTGTCCTTGACGGCAATTTTGACGTGCTTGGGGGTGATGGCGTAGGCGTTCTCGGCAAATGCCGCCAGCAGGGTCTGCTGCCCAGGAAGCTGTTGAGGTGGTCGGGCAGGGGACAAGGATCATGAGCGAACTGCACGTCGGTGACCGGGTCGAACTGCTCGGCCCCCTGGGGCGCGGCTTCACCGTCGCCGACACCGCCTGCGCCAAGCTGCTGGTCGGCGGCGGCATCGGCCTGGTCCCGCTCTTCCTGCTGGCCGAAGCGCTGATCGCCAAGGGGCATAAGGTCCGCCTGCTGATGGGCGGGCGTAGCCGCGATGACATCCTTGCCGTCACCGAGTTCGAGCGGTTGGGGGTGGAGACCTACGTCTCCACCGATGACGGCAGCCTCGGTGAGGCAGGGATCGTCACAAGGGTCCTTGAGCGCAAGTTGGACAAGTACCCCTGCGCCGAGGTCTATGCCTGCGGGCCGATGCCGATGCTGGCTGCGGTGGAGCAGGTCTGCGCTACGCGCAACGTGCCGCTGCAGGTGTCGCTGGAGGCGCACATGGCCTGCGGGGTCGGTGCCTGCCTGGGGTGCGTGGTCAAGGGCGCCGGGCACAGCGACCAGGCGCCCAACTATCTGTGCACCTGCAAGGAGGGCCCGGTATTCGACGCGAAGGAACTCGACTGGGGCCGGGCCGTGGCCACCGGGGCGGGATGCCCGGAAGGGGGGTGCCGGTGATGAACGCCAAACGCCCCAATCTGGCCGTCGAGGTGGCCGGCATCCGGCTGCGCAACCCGGTGATGCCCGCCTCGGGAACCTTTGGCTACGGCGAGGAATTCGCCCCCTATCTCGACCTGCGGCGCCTCGGCGCCATCGTCACCAAGGGACTCTCCCTCAACCCCAAGGCCGGCAACCCGATGCCGCGCATCGCCGAGACCACCAGCGGCATGCTCAACGCCATCGGCCTGCAGAACGTCGGCGTCGACGCCTTCGTCGCCAAGAAATGCCCGTACTATCGCGGGCTCGATACTCCGGTCATCGCCAACTTCTTCGGCAACACCCTCGAGGAGTACGGCGAGGTGGCGCGCCGCCTGGCCGACGTGCCGGAAGTCACCGCCCTGGAGCTGAACATCTCCTGCCCGAACGTCAAGCAGGGTGGGATTGTCTTCGGCACCGACCCGCGGGCCGCCGCCGAGGTGGTCAGCCTGGTGCGCATGCAGAACGCCAAGCCGTTGATCGTCAAGCTCAGCCCCAATGTCACCGACATCACCGTGATCGCCAGGGCCGTCGAGGAAGCAGGGGCCGACGCCATCAGCTGCATCAACACCATCACCGGCATGGCGGTCGATATCCGCACCCGCCAGCCGAAGATCGCCAACCGCACCGGCGGTCTCTCCGGTCCGGCCATCCGTCCGGTGGCGGTGCGCATGACCCACCAGGTGGTGCAGGCGGTGAAGATTCCGGTCATC
>JAAXVP010000271.1 GCA_013335435.1 Thiobacillus sp.
CCGGCCGTGAACCGGGCGGTGCCGAACTAGAAGGCGAGGCCCAGTGATCGGCCTGCCGGTTTACTTCAGGGCGGCGAGCGCGGCGGCGTAGTCGGGCTCGTCGGCGATCTCGGGCACCAGTTGGGTGTAGATGACCTTGTTCTGCTCGTCGATGATGACCACGGCACGGGCGGTCAGGCCGACCAGGGCGGAGTCGGCGATGCGCACGCCGTAGTCTTCCATGAACGAACCGGCGCGCATGGTCGACAGGGTGATCACGTTGTTCAGGCCTTCGGCGCCGCAGAAGCGGGCTTGGGCGAACGGCAGGTCGGCGGAAATCACCAGCACCACGGTGTTGGCCAGGTTGCCCGCTTCACTGTTGAAGCGGCGGGTGGACGCGGCGCAGGTCGGGGTGTCCAGGCTGGGCACGATGTTGAGCACCTTGCGCTTGCCGGCATAGGTGGCCAGGCTGACGTCGTTCAGATCCTTGTCGACGAGCTTGAAATCCGGGGCGGCGGACCCGACGGCGGGCAGGTTGCCGGCAAGGTTGACGGGATTGTTGAGGAAGGTTACGGAAGCCATCTGGTTCTCCTTGGCGGGCTTGGGACATGGTTAAAGGTGCACGGCATTGCGCCTGCGGTAGCGCAGGCAGTCGATCGGGCAGGGCGGGGGTGTCGGCGTGGCGGGTCCGCACGGTTTCATGGGTACTTGCCGGTCGAACAGGCCGTGAAGGCCCAGGCCAGGATCACTCCGCTTCGATAAGACCGAGGCGAATCCCCGGAATTCAGGCCCCTGTGACGATGTGCGGTGCACTATATTGTTTTTTAATCATGCAGCCAGGCAATTATTTCAATTTCCAATATTTGCCTGGTTAATGCTCATCGCAGCCCAACGGTGGCCGGGGCTGCGAATTCAACCCCAAGCGCAGTGCATGGCAGGCACTTGGCCCGCATGAATATCCGTAAGCGCGGGGCAATCAGGACTTGATCAGCCGGGAGCCTTCTTCCGCATCGTCCCGGCCACCATCCGGTACTCGTACAGCCGGCATTCCAGCGGCCCGTTGTAGAGCGGGATGCGCTTGCTGGCGGCGAGGCCGATGCTCTTCGGGAACTCGGCGTCGCTGGAGATCAGCCAGGCCGACCAGCCGGCGAAATTGCGCTTCAGGGCATCGCCCAGGCCCTTGTAGAAGGCGCTGTCGGAATCCAGGCGGACGCCGTAGGGCGGGTTGCTGACGATCATGCCGTGCTCGCCCGGCGCCGGAATCTCCGTCACGTCGCCTTCCCGGAGGACCACGCAGTCGAGCAGCCCGGCCGCCTTCAGGTTGAGGCCGGCGGCGCGGATCATGTGCGGGTCGATGTCGCAGCCGTAGATGGGCAGTTGGCGCGGCTCCTGGCGCAGGGCCTCGGCGTCCTTGCGCAGACGGGTCCATTCCACCTTGTCGAAACTGGCCAGGTTCTCGAAGGTGAAATGGCGTTTCATGCCAGGTGCCATGTTGAGCGCCATCATGGCGGCTTCGAGCAGGATGGTGCCGCCGCCCATCATGGGGTCGAGCAGGGGCGTGTCGGGGTGCCAGCCGGACAGCCTGAGCAGGCCGGCTGCCAGGTTCTCGTTCAGCGGCGCCGGTGCCGGTTCGACGCGGTAGCCGCGTCGGTTGAGCGGTTCGCCGGAGAGGTCCAGATACAGGGTGAAGCGATCGTTGTCGAGATAGAGCAGGATCGGCACGCCGGGCTCGCGGGCGTCGACGCTGGGGCGTTCGCCGAGATCCTGGCGGAAACGGTCGACCACCCCGTCCTTGATCTTCAGGGTGACGAAGTTGAGGCTCTTCAACGGGCAGTTGTGTGCCACGGTGCGCACGGCGATGGTCTTGTCGACGCCGAACCAGTCCGACCAGGGCTGCTTGAGGGTGACCCGGTAGAGGTCGTCCTCATCCCGGTAGTTGCCGTCGGCGACTTCCTGGAGGACGCGGATGGCGAGCCGGCTCCACAGGTTGATCTTCCAGGCCAGGGCGATGTCGCCGGTGCAGCGGGCGCCGCCGGACCCGGCCACGACCTCGCCGGCGCCCAGTTCGGCCAGCTCGCGGGCCAGCTCATGTTCCAGGCCGCGCGGGCAGGGGACGAAGAACTTCAGCTGCGCCGGTGCAGCGGGTGTCGCCCGGCGGCGCGGCGCGGCGTGTTCGCCGTCTTCGTCGCGCGGCCGGGTGGGCGGGCGCTTCCGCTCCTCGCGCCCTTCGGCGGCGGGCCGACGGGGGCCGGACGCGCCGGCGTCGCGCTCGCGGGCCGGACGCGGGCCGGTGCCCTGGCCCGTGCCCGGGCCGGAGGGGCGCCGCTTGTCTTCGCGGGCCGGCCGGTCTTCCGTTGCCGCCGGCTTTTTCGCCACCGGTTTGCTGCGGTCGCGCTGCAAGGGGCTCCAGCGCGTCGGTTTGCGCTTGCCTTCGCGGGCCTCGCCGTCGTTCTTGGGGGTCAGGCCGAGTTTCTTGCGGGCCGGCTTGTCATTTTGGTCGGTCATGGTTTTCCGTCGGTTTCAGCGTGGGGCCTGGCGGGCCTCTTCCAGGAGCTTGACCATCTCGCGCCGGTAATGGGCATAGTCCATTTCGGCGCGCGGGGCGCCGAGCCGGTTGGCGGTGGCGGCGATCTCGCCGCGCAGGTGGGCGTATTCGGTGTAGAGGTGGTTGAGCGCGTCGCGCACCCATAGGGTCCGGGCCTGGCCGTCGCGGTCGGTGTAGCCGACCTCGCCCTCGAAAAAGGCGTCCGGCTGCGCTTCCAGCCATTTTTCCAGGCGCCGGGTCTCCAGGCGCAGGGCGGTCAGCAGTTCGCGCCAGATCGGGTGGTGCGGCTCGTGCGCCGTGTCGCGCGGATCGGCCCCCTGCAGGCGGGCCAGCCAGAGCTGGCCCATGGCCAGCATGTGGTCGACGGTATGGTGGATGCTGCGGTTGAACAGGCCCTCGTCGGCCTCCAGTGTTTCCGGACGCAGATGGGCCAGGGAGTCGAACAGGGCCTCGTTGGCCCAGTGCTGGTAGTCGGCCTGCACCACGTAATAGCTCTTCCACGTATACATGCGGCTCTCCTTATTCGACGACCGCGAGCGGCGCGGTCTGGTCCAGCCATTCCAGGCGCCCGGCCAGGGTCCGGGTGGCGCTGGCATGGCCGGCGGCGTCGATGAACAGGACGTCGGCGACGCCCATGCGTTCCGCCATGCCACGCCAGCCCGACGGCCCGGCGATGAACATCGGCTTGCTGGTCACGTCCGAGCGGGTGCCGGCGTGCTCGCCGCGTACCAGTACGGTGACCGCCTGGGCGCCGGTGGCGGGCCAGCCGGTGCGCGGGTCGATGAGGTGGCAGTAGCGTTTGCCGGCCAGTTCGAAATAGCGCTGGTAGTCGCCCGAGGTGCCGATCGCCTCGCCGTCGTGCAATTCCAATGTAGCAATTGCGCCGGATTGGCGCGGGTGCTGGATGCCGACCTTCCAGGCCCGCTTGCCATGCTGGCCGAGGGCGAGGATGTTGCCGCCGATGTTGATCAGGGCGTTTTTCACGCCGTGCTCCTTGAGCAGGCCGGCCGCGCGCTCCAGGGCATAGCCCTTGGCGTAGCCGCCCAGGTCGAGGCGCACGACCGGGTTGGCGCTGGCTACCCGGTCGCCTTCGAAGCGCAGGTCGGCCATGTCCGGCTTTGCGGCGACCAGGGTGGCCACCTTGGACGGATCGGGCAGGCGCGCCGCGAAGGTGTCGGAGTGGAAGCCCCAGAGGCCGATCAGGTTGCCGATGGCCGGGTTGAACAGGCCGTCCGAACGCGCCGACCAGGCTGCGGCGTCCTGCAACAGGGCGATCACCTCGTGCGGCGCGGGGTCGGAGGGCTTGCCGGCGGCGATGGCCGCGTTGATGCGCTCCAGGTCGGAGGGCTCCCAGGCATGCAACAGGCGGTGCAGACGGTCGAAATCGGCCAGCACGGCATCGACGGCCGGCTTGGCCTTGGCGTCCGGCTCGCCGTAGACGCTGACCTCGACCAGGGTGCCGAACACGTAGGCCTGCTGCTTGTAGGGTGGCCGCTCGGCACAGCCGGCGAGCAGGGCGGCGACGAGTGACAGGGTGACGAGTGACAGGAAACGGTAGGTCCCGTCATTCCCGCGCAGGCGGGAATCCAGCTTTATTTGACTGGGTTCCAGTCTGCGCGGAAACGACGAAATCCAGCGACCCATGGCGACCAGGAACACCTTGATCAAGCACATGCCGCCACCCGTCTTTCCAGGGCATCGATGAACAACGCCGCCACGTCGCAGCCGGTCTGGGCGGTGATCTCGCGGAAGCAGGTCGGGCTGGTGACGTTGACCTCGGTGAGCCAGTCGCCGATCACGTCCAGGCCGACCAGGAGCAGGCCGTCGGCCTGGAGCGACGGACCGAGGGCGGCGGCGATCTCGCGGTCGCGCCCGGTCAGCGGCCGGGCCACGCCGGTGCCACCGGCGGCCAGGTTGCCGCGCGTCTCGCCGCTGGCCGGGATCCTGGCTAGGCAATAAGGTACCGGTTCGCCATTGACCACCAGTATGCGTTTGTCGCCGTCTTTGACGGCCGGCAAGTACTTTTGGGCCATGATGAAGCTGCTGCCGTGCACGGTCATGGTTTCCAGGATCACGCTTAGATTAGGGTCGTTTTCGCGAACATGAAAAATCGATGCGCCACCCATGCCGTCCAGGGGTTTTAAAATGATTTCTTTGTGTTCTTGCAGAAAGCCACGAATTTTTTGCGGATCACG
>JAAXVP010000272.1 GCA_013335435.1 Thiobacillus sp.
GGCCAGGCCGGCGGGGCCACCGCCGATGATGGCGACCTTCTTGCCGGTGCTGGGCACGGTGGGCTTGTTGAAGGCCAGCTTGTTCTCGATCGCCCAGTTGCCCAGGTAGTGCTCGACCGAGTTGATGCCGACGTTCTCTTCGACCTGGTTACGGTTGCAGCCGGACTCGCAGGGGGCCGGGCAGACGCGACCCATGACGGCCGGGAACGGGTTGGCTTCGGTCAGGCGACGCCAGGCGTATTCCTGCATGGACATGACCGGCTTGCCATCGGCACCGACCGGCGGCTTCTCGATGCCGCGGACGATGTTCAGATAGGAACGGATGTCCTCGCCGGCCGGGCAGGAGCCCTGGCAGGGCGGCGTGGAGAGCACGTACTCGGGGCACTTGTGGGTCCAGCTGGCCTGGAAGATCTTGTCCTGCTCGGAACGGTAGTTCGCCTCGGTCTCGCCGTCCTTGTAACGGCGCCAGGTCAGGCCTTCAGTCTTCTTTACGTCTTTGGATGTGACCGACATCTTCGCTCTCCTATCGTAAATCGTGCGGCGGAGCCGCCTAATCTGGTACGCGGTCGCCCGCGGCTAATTCAAACAATCAATCCTGTTCCAGGATGATGGCCGTGCTGACCAACTGGTGCACGCCGCCAACCTGGCTCATGTCGAAACCGTAATAGGGCACTACCTTGGTGAACTGCGCCTTGCAGATGGCACAGATCAAGGCCAGGAAGTTGACGCCCTTTTCCTGCGCCACGGCGTTGTAGGCATTCATCCGGGGCAGCGCGCCCTTGACCCGGACTTCCATCAGGTCATCGGTGAGGACACCGCCGCCGCCACCGCAGCAGAAGGTGGATTCGCCGATGGTCTCGGCGGCCATGTCGTGGAAGTTGTTCGCCACCGCCTTGATGATGTTGCGCGGGATGGTGAACTGGCCGCCCGGTTCGTCGCCCATGCGGGAACCGCGGGCGACGTTGCAGGAATCGTGGAAGGTGATGGTGCGGTGGTCGTTCAGCGACTTGTCGAACTTCAACACGCCCTGCTCGATCAGGTCCCAGGTGTACTCGCAGATATGCATGGGTTGCTTGTAGCGCGGGTCCAGCTTGCTCTGCAGTTCGATCGAGAAGGGGTCGTTGCCGCCGTAGCCGATGCCGGTCAGGGTGTTCCAGAAGGCATAGGCGACGCGCCAGGCATGGCCACATTCGCCGACGACGATGCGCTTGACGCCCAGTTCCAGGGCGGCGTCACGGATGCGCATGGCGACTTTGCGCATGGTTTCGTAGTTGCCGTTGAAGAGGCCGAAGTTGCCGGCCTCGGAAGCGTGGCTGGACATGGTCCAGGACGCGCCGGCGGCGTGGAATACCTTGGCGTAGCCGATCAGCGACTCGACGTGCGGCTCGGAGAAGAAGTCGGCCGACGGGGTCACGAACAGGATCTCGGCGCCTTGGACGTCGAGTGGCATCTTCACGGCGACGCCGGTGTCCATCTCGATGTCTTCCTCCAGGCCGGCCAGGGTGTCTTCCAGGGCCGGGCCGGGCAGGCCGAGGTTGTTGCCGATCTTCTGGACCTTGCCCAGGATCTCGTTGGAGTACTTCTGACCGTAACCGGCGTAGTTGAGGATCTCGCGGCCGGCCATGGTGATCTCGGCGGTGTCGATGCCGTACGGGCAGTACACGGAGCAACGGCGGCACTCGGAACACTGGTGGTAGTAGTTGAACCACTGGTCCAGGGTTTCCTTGGTGAGGTCTTCGGCGCCGACCAGCCAGGGGGCGATCTTGCCCGGCAAGGTGAAGTAGCGGCGGTAGACCTTGCGCATCAGTTCCTGACGGGCGACCGGCATGTTGTTCGGATCGCCGGTACCGAGGAAGTAATGGCACTTGTCGGTGCAGGCGCCACAGTGCACGCAGGCGTCCATGAATACGCGCAGGGAACGGTATTTGCCGAGCAACTCGCCCATGCGGCCGATTACACGTTCCTTCCAATCCTCGCCGAGTTCCCAGGGGTAGCCGAGGAATTCCTGGGGACCCTGGGCGGCAACGAAGGACTTCATGTGCGCCATCGATCCTTCCTGGACCTTGGGCACGGCGGTGTAGGCGGTATCCGACAGTTTGGGTACTTCGAACTGGGCTGCGGCCACGTTAGCTCCTTGATCTATTCAGTCGATGTCCGGGGGACGCTCTCAGCCGTTGTCCTTTTCGAGCGCCGCGGCCCAGGGGGCGAGATGGCGGCGTTCGCGCGGATTGTCCACCTGGTTGCGGGTGGGGCTGAAGAAGATACCGGGGACATGCAGCAGTTTGCTGATCGGGAAGATGATCATCAGCAGGGCTACCAGAAACAGGTGCACCAGCAGGGGGCCGTCGGCCGGCAGGGGCTGCCAGTCGAAGGTGATCAGGCCGTGTGCGAAGGCCTTGAGCTGGATGATGTCGGTGTGGGCGACGAAGGTCATGGCCATGCCGGACAGGCCGATGCCGAGCAGCAGGGCCAGGATCAGGTGATCGGACGGGGTGGAGATGTAACGCACCCGGTCGACCAGGAAGCGGCGCGCCCACAGGCCGGCGAGGCCGGCGACCATGGCCAGGCTGGCATATTTGCCGAACGGCTGGATGAACTCGACCCAGAACCAGACCGGTTCCTGGAAGTAGCGGATGTGGCGCAGCAGGACCAGGGCCAGACCGAAGTGGAACAGGTAGCCGAAGACCCAGATCCACTTGTTGGACTTGAACAGGCTCTCGAAGAACACGACTTCCCGGAACATGCGCATGCGCACGCCGATCATGGTGGTCGGTGCCGGAGTGGTGGGAATGCTGAGTGGCGCCGGCGTCTTGGCGTACTCGTAAACCCTATAAGCCAGGCCGCCGATCAGAATGAGCGCGGCAACGTAGTAAAGGCCGATGTAGAAAGCGGTCAGGGCTGACATTCGTTCCTCATTACGTACAGTCGAGAGTCGAGAGTGAAGAGCGGGATGCACACGGCATCCGACTCACCACTTTCGACTCTCGGCTATTGATAAATAGCCGGGAGTCTTGGCCGGCACGGGGCCGGCCGCGCACCTGGATTAGATGCAGCCGGTCGGCTTCGGCAGGCCGGCGATCTTGCAAGCCTGCTTGGCGGGGCCGTAGGGGAACAACTCGTACAGGTACTTGTTGTTGCCCTTGTCCGGACCCAGCTTCTTGGCGATGGCCTTGGTCAGCACGCGGATAGCCGGAGCGATCTGGTACTCGCCGTAGTATTCACGCAGGAAGTTGACGACTTCCCAGTGGCTATCGGTCATCTCGACCTTTTCTTCCTGGGCCAGGTAACCAGCGATGTTCTCGTCCCAGTCAGCCAGATTGACCAGGTAGCCTTCTTCGTCGACTTCGAAAGATTTGCCAGCGACTTCAACCATGGGCATGTTATTTCTCCTAACGATTCAAAAATTACAACCAGGACTGACAGTTGCTGTGTTCTGCGACCAGATCCACAAAACCGCCGTAATCCACGACACTTACCCCGTCCAGAACGCGATCGGCCATGCCGCGCGCGGAGAGATCGGGACCCAGGACATAAACTTTCACGTCGGCCATGGCCGCCTGAACCTTGCCCTCGAAGTTGCCGCCCTTGGTGGCGCCATAAACGCCATCCTCGATCAGCAGGACCGCGGAACCTTTGCTCGCCATACGCAGACAGCTCTCCAGGGAGTTGCGCTCGTAGGGCGACTTGTTGACGATGTGCAGCATAGTCATCTCCCTTAGAAGCTGATCAGGACGTCTTGCTCGTCCATCTTGGCAGCCATTTCGGCGCGATCGAGCACGATCACGTCGACCAGCAGGTCATCCTCGGTCAGCCCGCGGGCTTCCATGGATTCCTTTTCCACGTACAGCTTCTCGATGTCGTAGCCTTCCAGGGCACGGTAGGTGGGGGAGAAGTTCTTCTGTCCCAACGCCTTGGTGTCCTGGCCCTTCTTCAGCTCGTACACGCCATCGTCGATGAAGGCCATGCTGACATCCTGCTCGAAGGCTGCGGAGATCAGTACGACTTCCAGGCCTTCCAGGGCGTAGATGGTGCCGTAGGGCGCCTTGCGGTTCACGAACATGAACTGCTTGACGACGCCGCCTTCTTCCATATCCATTTCGTCGTTCATCTCGTCTTCCTCAGTCGCCGAAAGTCACCAGGCGATCGCTCTGGATGCCGGCTTCCACCAGTTGGCCGAGACCGGAAATCCGGAAGCCCTCGGCGATGTTGTTGGCGTCCTTGCCCTGACGCTTGGCCTCGTTCTCGTCCATGATGCCGCGGCGTTGGGCGGCGGCGATGCAGACCACCAGGTCGAGATTGTATTGCTTGGCCAGTTCGCTCCAGCGGTTGACGATGTGGCGGTCGTCGCGCGGCGGCTCGGTCAGGCGGGTCGAGTTGTTGACACCGTCGTGATAGAAGAACACGCGGTAGATCTCATGACCCTTTTCCAGCGCCGCCTTGGTGAAGTTGTAGGCGCTGTCGGAGGCCTCGTGGGTATAAGGCCCTTCGTTTACTAGTACACCGATCTTCATTTGAATATCCCTAAATCCAAATAACCGATTCGAACACATCGCCGGGAGGCATGCCTCCCGGCGTGCTACATCAGAAGCGGATGTGAGCCGAGGCGTTCAGGCTGTTACGGCCACCGCGCCAGTTGTCGACGTGGTACTTGGTGAAGGGCAGACCGGTCTTCTCGAAGAAGGCGGGCCAACCGATACGGTCGATCCAGTCGT
>JAAXVP010000531.1 GCA_013335435.1 Thiobacillus sp.
TCCGCTGCTGCCCGTGAATATTCGATGTTTCACATATATGAAACCATCGTCCGCTAAGCTGCCGGCACCCTGCCACCGGAGCCCATCATGAATCCCGAAACCGTCCACAACGTGCTCTTCCTGTGCACCGGCAACTCGGCCCGCAGCATCATCGCCGAGGCCATCCTGAACGCCACCGGCGGCGGCCGCTTCCGGGCCTTTTCCGCCGGCAGCCACCCGACCGGGGCGGTGCACCCCTACGCCCTCGACCTGTTGGCGAAGAACCGCCTGCCGACCGGCGGTCTGCGCAGCAAGAGCTGGGACGAATTCGCCGCGCCCGGCGCGCCCGAGCTGCATTTCGTCTTCACCGTGTGCGACAACGCCGCCGGCGAGGTCTGCCCGGTCTGGCCCGGCCAGCCGATGACCGCGCACTGGGGCGTGCCCGACCCGGCCGCCGTGGAGGGCGACGAGGAGCACCGGCGGCGCGCCTTCTTCCAGACCTGGAACTACCTGTACAACCGCATCTCCCTGTTCGCCAACCTGCCGCTGGCCAAGCTGGACAAGCTGACCCTGCAGGCCCGCCTGCGCGAGATCGGCACTGCCAGGCCGGCCGACGCCGCCTGATTCAAGCCTGAGGAAACCGCCATGACCCCCACCGTACTGATCCTGTGCACCGGCAACTCCTGCCGCTCGCAAATGGCCGAGGCCCTGGTCAACCACGACCTGGCCGGCCGCGCCCGCGCCGTCTCCGCCGGCACCCGGCCCCAGCCCAAGGTGGCCGACGGCGCCATCGCCGCCCTGAAGCAACTCGGCCTGGCCACCGACGGCCTGTATCCCAAGGACGTGGACGTGTTCCTGGACCAGGACGTCGACCTGGTGATCACGGTGTGCGACAACGCCAAGGAGTCCTGCCCGGTGTTCCCGAAGCCGGTGCGCAGCATCCACCTGCCCTTCCACGACCCCCACGGCGAGCCGCTGGAGTCCTTCCTGGCCGTGCGCGACGACATCCGCGCCCGTCTGGTGCCGGCGGTCAAGGAAGCGCTGGGCCTGTAACCATGTCCGCCCAATGTGAAGTCACCGCAAAACGGGCCGCCGCCGCCCCCATGAGCCTGTTCGAGCGCTGGCTCACCCTCTGGGTCTTCCTCTGCATCGTCGCCGGGGTGGCCCTGGGCCAGCTCGTGCCGGCGCCGTTCCAGGCCCTCGGGCGCATGGAGGTGGCCCAGGTCAACCTGCCGGTCGGCCTGCTGATCTGGGTGATGATCATCCCCATGCTGATGCGGATCGACTTCGGCGCCCTGCACCAAGTGAAAGAGCACTGGAAGGGTATCGGCGTCACCCTGTTCGTCAACTGGGCGGTGAAACCCTTCTCCATGGCCCTGCTGGCCTGGCTGTTCATCCGCACCTGGTTCGCGCCCTGGTTGCCCGCCGAGCAACTGGACAGCTACGTCGCCGGCCTCATCCTGCTGGCCGCCGCGCCCTGCACCGCCATGGTGTTCGTGTGGAGCCGGCTGACCGGCGGCGACCCCTATTTCACCCTGTCCCAGGTGGCGCTCAACGACACCATCATGG
>JAAXVP010000273.1 GCA_013335435.1 Thiobacillus sp.
CTCCAGCCGGCCGGCCGCCGGCTGGCGTGGCTTGTTGGTCGCCGGGTCGAAGATCAGGTCGAACAGCTTGGCCATGAAGTTGTTGGCATCCGGCTTCGCCTCGAAGGGGCTGGCCGGCGGCGGCGGATGGAAATCGCTGCTGCGCACCCGGCGCACGTTGGCGGGCGGCAGGCCGCCGCCGGCCGGGTCTTCCAGCCAGGCGGCGAATTGCCCGGCATCGTATTCGGCACCCTGCAGCGAGCCGAGGCCCGGGTAGTAGTTGATGCCGACGACGATGGCGTAATCCTGGTCGTTCATGGCGCGTAGCCGTGGCTGATCAGGTGCTGGACGCTCGCCACCGTCGGCGGGTCGTTGTCGAAGTCGCCGTGCAGGCGGGAGGTGGAATTGCGGCCCGGGCCGAGGGCGGCGATCGACCATATTGCCTCGCGTGTGGGCGCCTGGGCGAACCAGGCGCGCGTCCAGTCGACCTCGGGATAGTCCGGCGCGCTGAACACGGCGGTCTGGTTGAAGAAGCGCTGCATGCCCAGGATCGGCTTGTCCACTTCGGTGCTTTCGAGCAGGCCGGACACGAAGTAGAGCAGGGAGTGCGGGTACAGGATGCGCGCCAGGACGATGGGCAGGCCGCCCTGAGCCATGGCGTCGGCCCGCTCGACCTCGTCCTGCATGCCGAACAGGCGCACGTTGCCGACCCGGTCCGGGTAGGCCTGCATGGTCTTCGAGAACAGCTTGAAGTCGACCGCCGGGGCAAGCAGGACGATGTCGAAGCGGATCCCGGCCGGCAGCAATTCATTAGCGCGTTCGATGAAATGGCAGATGTAGACCGCGCCGGTGCTGTGGCCGGTCAGGGTGATGCGCGGCACCGGGGCGCCCGCCGCCAGGCGCATGGCCAGGCGTTCGAGCAGGGCCAGGCCGCCGGCTTCGTGGCCGGGCTGGGCGGGCGTCTTGTCGAAGGCGTCGACGGTGTCTTTCTTCATCTGGTTCCAGAACACGGCCTGGCCGAGCTTGTCGCCGTAGAAGCCGCGCAATACCTCTTCGACCACGGTGCCATAGAGGCCGTGGTCGCGGCCGTCGAGGAAGCGCTTGGCGACCCGGTAGACCGCTTCGGCCAGGCGCCAGGCCATCTTGGCCATCGAGATCAGGCCCTTCTGGCCCGCCGCCGGGGTGTCGACCACTTCGGCCAGAGCGGCCGGATCCATCAGGGTGGTGGTCGCGGCGCGCGTGCCGCCACCCTTGCCGGCCTGGTGCAAGCCGGGCGGCAGGAGACCGTTGGAGACGGCGTCGAGCGCGTCCTTGAAGTTCGGATCGGCCTCCAGGTTGGCCTGGATCTCCATCTCGTACATGTAGTCCGGCATGGCGGCCGCCTTGGTGCCGGCCATGCCGGAGCGCAGCGCATAGTCGCCATAGGGCAGGGCTGTCGCCGTGCCGGCGAACCAGGCCTCCAGGCGTTGGGCGACCTGGGCCGGATCGACCGGGGCCGGTGCCGCGCCCTTGGCGCCGACGGCCTCGCCCAGCTTGCCGAGGGCGAATTCGAGTACCTTGCGCACCAGTTCGCGGAAGATCGGTTCGCGGGCGATGTCGCCCCAGTTGTTGACGATGGTCTCGAGGGCGCCGGATTCCCAGACGAAGAACACCGGATAGGCGCCGGCTTCCTGGTACTTGGTGCCCAATTCGGCGGCAATGCCCTTGCCCGACTTCAGGGAGACCAGGCCGCCGTGGAAGTGGATCGCCAGGCCGGCCGGCGGCGGCGAGGCGAAATAGGCGTCGAGCAATTTGTCGATGTCGGCGGCCCGGGTTTCCGTCTTGGCCGAGAAATGGCCGTTTTCCAGGTGGATGGCGTGCAACGGATCGAGTGCAGGCGTGCTGTCAGGCATGGTCTTCCCCCATCGGTTTTGTCTCGCCGGTATGCCTGTCTGGCAATCCGGCCGGTACTTTCATACCAAATCTAGGCAGAGGGCGAGTGAATGCAAGTCCTGGACTGAGTGTTTCTACTTCGTTCCGGTCATGGCCGGATCAGCCACCCGGCAGGGTGGTCGCGACCCGCTTCATGGCCTCGAAGCAGGTCGGGTCGATGGCGCTGCCGACATGCTGGGCCATGATCTCCAGGGTCTTGGGTACCGGGATGGCACCCCGGTAGGGGCGTTCGGCGGTGATCGCGTCGAAGATGTCGGCCACGGTGATGATGCGGGTCTCCAGGGTGATCCGGTCGGCCGTGAGGCCCTTGGGGTAGCCGCCGCCGTCCAGGCGTTCGTGGTGGGCGGCGGAGACGGGGGCGAGTTCGTCGAAGATGCCCACCCGCGCCAGGATGGACTCGGTGTAGGCGGCGTGGCGCTTGACCTGTTCCCATTCGTCCTCATCCAGCTTGCCCGGCTTGTCGAGGACGGCGTTGCTGACGCCCAGCTTGCCGACGTCATGCAGCAGGGCGCCGCGTTTGAGCCAGCGCCGGCGCGCCTCGGGCACGCCCAGTTCGCGTGCGACCAGGTCCGTGTAGAGGGCGACGCGCAGGCTGTGGCCCTGGGTATAGGGGCTCTTGGTGTCGACGATCTGGCCGTAGGCGGCGGCGATCTCGTCGAGATAGTCTTCGTCGACGGGCACCACGCCCTGGGCGGGTTCGAGGCCGCGCACGGCGCGGTCGAGGTCGGCGGATTCCAGCATGGCCCAGAAGCCGTCGATCCCGCCGACCCGTTCGAGGGCCTCGACCAGGTGCGGATCGAACCAGGTGCCGCTGCGGTCGCGCGCCTCCGCCATGGCGGAGGCGGGGCCGCCGACGGTGTGGAAGACGTCGACCACCTGGGCCAGGAGGGCGATGCGGGCGTACAGCGGGATGGCCTCGCCGGCCAGGCGGTCGGGCCGGCCGCCGCCGTCCCAGTGTTCGTCCAGGGCATGGACGCCCAGCGCCACGCCTTCGCCGAAGCGCAACTGGCGGGCGATGTCGGCGCCGCGCTGGCAGCGGGTCTGGATCAGTTCCTGGGCGATCTCGTCGCCATGCCGGAGCAGCGTCAGCAGGGACTGGAAGCGCTCGGCCAGGCCGGCACGCAGGCCGGTGTGGCCGACGACGAAGTTGAGGACCTGCTTCAGGCTGCCGTCGACACGCTTGTAGTCATGCTTGAAACCCAGGTCGTCGGTCAGGTAGAGCTGGCTGATGCGGGCGGCGTTGCTGCTGCAGCCGAGATCCTTGAGCAGCAGGGTGTAGTAGAGATCCCGGAGCGCCTGGTCCGCCAGGCCGAGTTCGCGGCCGATGTGGCTGCCGATCCAGCAGCAGCGCACGCAATGGCCTTCCGGCTGGCCTTCGGTGATGTCGAGGGCGTGGCTGAGGGAGCCGATCAGTTCCGACAGTTTCAGTGCGCTGAGTGGCATGGCGATACCGCGGCGGGGCGTTGCCGGAAATCAAACCACAAGGACGTCGGCGCGACAAATCGATTCGGTTCGAAGGGCGGCCAAAGTCGGACGGGCTGCTAGAATCCGGGCTCTTCAACGGCCTGTCGGACACATGAGGTTTCACCTGCTACCCATCGGTGCCCGGTTCGAGTACGAGGGCAAGGTCTATACCAAAACCGGTCCGATCGCGGCCGCTTCGGAAGCCGGCGGCCAGCGCATGATCCCGCGCCATGCCACGCTCCGGCCGCTCGACGGCAGTCCGCCGCCGGCGCCCGCCAAGCCGGCCCGGCAACTGGACGAGGCGCGCGTGCTGGCGGCGTTCGAGGCCTTCTACGCCGTCTGCCTGCGCGGCCAGGACGAAGCCGGCCGACTGGAACTGGCGGCGGCGCGCGAGCGCTTCCTGGCGGCGCTGGCATAAGGCACGCCGCCGGGCCGATCAGAGCATGTGCTTGCCCAGGTCGAGGCGCATGTCGTCGCGCGAGCTGAGCAGTACCGGCTTCGGCTCGACGTGCCAGATCTCCCGGCAGTAGTCCCGGATGGTGCGGTCGGAGGAGAACTTGCCGCTGCGGGCGACGTTGAGGATGGCCATGCGCGACCAGTGTTCCTTGTCGCGGTAGGCCTCGCCGACCCGGGTCTGGCAGTCGACATAGCTTTGGTAGTCGGCCAGCAGCATGTAGGGATCGTGGTTGATCAGATTGTCGACCAGGGGCTGGAAGACATGGCGGTCGCCGCGGCAGAAGCAGCCGTCGCGGATCAGGTCGAGCACGGCCTTGAGCTCGGCGTTGCCGTGGTACCAGTCGGCCGGGTGATAGCCCCGGCGCTGCATGGCCAGGACTTCCTCGGTGGTGAGGCCGAACAGGAAGAAATTCTCGTCCCCGGCCTCTTCGCGGATTTCGACGTTGGCGCCGTCCAGGGTGCCGATGGTGAGCGCCCCGTTCATCATGAACTTCATGTTGCCGGTGCCCGAGGCCTCCTTGCCGGCGGTGGAGATCTGCTCGGAGATGTCGGCGGCGGGATAGACCCACTGGCCGGTGCCGACGTTGAAGTTGGGCAGGAACACCACCTTGATGCGGTTGCGCACGTCCGGGTCGCGGTTGATGGTGTCGGCGACGGCGGTGATCAGGCGGATCATCAGCTTGGCCATGCGATAGCCGGGCGCCGCCTTGCCGCCGAAGATGAAGGTGCGCGGCGTGACCTCGGCGTTGGGGTCGCTCTTGATCCGGTGGTAGAGGGCGATGATGTGCAGGACGTTGAGGTGCTGGCGCTTGTATTCGTGGATGCGCTTGACCTGGACGTCATGCAGGCTGTCCGGGTCGATGACCA
>JAAXVP010000532.1 GCA_013335435.1 Thiobacillus sp.
TCGACTTCGTAGACCTGGTCGTTGCGCGCCTCGTCGACGCGCGGCGCCTGGCTGGTGGGGCCGATGAACAGGCCGCTGAACAGGTAGCTCAACGAGGGATGGTTGTGCCAGTAGGTCAGCAGGCTGGCCAGCAGGTCGGGCCGGCGCAGGAAGGGGCTGTCGGCCGGCGTGGCGCCACCGAGCACGAAGTGGTTGCCGCCGCCGGTGCCGGTGTGGCGGCCATCGAGCATGAATTTTTCGGTCGACAGCCGCGTCTGGTGCGCCGCCTCGTAGAGGAATTCGGTGTGGTCGACGAGCTCGGCCCAGTCGTGCGCGGGGTGGATGTTGACCTCGATCACGCCCGGGTCGGGCGTGACGGCCAGGGTCTTCAGGCGCGGGTCGTCGGAACCGGATTTGCCAACGCCTGTCGCAAGTCCGGGCTCACCCTTTGGGCTTGCTCGATCCTGCCGGAACACGTGCATGCGGTGATCGCACGACATCGCTTCAAGGTGGAATACATCGTCGGTCTTCTCAAAGGCGAGGCCACCAAACAACTGAAGCGCGAGCAGGTGCATCCACTGGCGGCGCACACGGACGGTGCCACCGTGCTCGGTCCCTGGGCCGAACGCTGTTGGCGAGTATTCCTCGACAGCGAAGCAGCCATCGACAGCGCTATCCACTACGTGAACGAGAACCCGGTCAAAGAAGGTAAGCCACTGCAAACCTGGTCGTGCGTGGCGCCGTTTGCCGGCATCGCAACAAGTGGCTGGACCACGTACCACTAAACTCGCCGACGGAAGCACGGCGACACGCCTCGATTCGCAGGTCGACGGCGCAAGTCAGGTCAGGTCCGACGTGAGGCAGAGAGGATTATCCGCAGTCTCGCCCGCGCGGAGCACGACCTACCCGAGTTGTGAGTGAGGGCTGGGCAGGCTCACGTTCGGGCCGATTTGCGCATCGGCGATGCAGAGCCAGGTTTGGGTTGGGTCGCCGGCGGACATTTCTTTGCGGCCCAGAATGCGGACTTCGGAGCCGTCACGGAGAGGGAAGGCGACCTGGGATTCCGGGAGCGGCCCGAGACGGGCGACGGCTTTTCGTCCGAGCGGGTCCGACGCGTTGTAGGGAGGGGCGAAGGAGATCAGCGGGTTCGCCGAGGTCAGCCAGTTCTCTGCATACATCAGCTGAAGAAACTCCATGCCGGAGGCCAGGCTATTCGCCTGGTCCTTCGCCTCGTAGGCAATGTTCAGCCCCGAGGCCCGTACGCGCGTCGGCCAGCAAACCCCCTTGCGATACTCACCCTCCATGATCTCCGCCGCCTTCGTCTTGGCAGCTCGCTCGTTTTTAGTTTCTAGCGATTGGGAGAAGCGTTGACCGTCTATCGTGTACTGAATCCAGTAGGTTCGGACCGCGAGTTCCAACGCCTTCATCTGGATTCGCGTGGCGAGATGGCCGCGCGGACGCGGCATCGAGGCGGCCGGCCGCAGCAGGAACGCCCCGGCGATGACCAGGGCGATCGATGACACGGTCCACAGGACCAGCGTCGCCACCCGTTTGAACGGCCGCGG
>JAAXVP010000533.1 GCA_013335435.1 Thiobacillus sp.
GTCGACGATCTCGAAGCCGGCGCCTTCCAGCATCATGGCCACCAGGTTCTTGCCGATGTCGTGCAGATCGCCCTTGACGGTGCCGACAATGATCTTGCCGGCTGGGGTCGCGCCACCGGCGGCCAGGTGCTGGTCGGCTTCGATCCCACCCTCTACGCCAGCGTCCCGTTTTCCGCCGGAAAGTCAGAATGAGCACGACCAGCACCATCCAGCGCTTCCTGCTGGAAGACCTCGACATCCGCGGCGCCATCGTCAAACTTGATGACGTCTGGCAGGCCCTCCTCGAGAATCGCCACTACGCGCCTGAAGTGCGCGACCTGCTCGGTGCCATGAGCGCCGTAGCCAGCGTGATCGGCGGCAACCTCAAGCAGTCCGGCCGCCTGACCATCCAGTTGCAGGGTCACGGCCCGGTCAGCCTGCTGGTGGTGGATGTCACCGAGGCCCTCAACCTGCGCGGCTACGCCAAGGCCGGTGACGAGGCTGTCGGCAAAACCGGCATAATCGACCTGGTCGGTGACGGCCAGCTTCTGATGACCCTCGACATGCCCGGCCTGCGTCACCCCTACCAGAGCTACGTACCCGTCCAGGGCAACAGCGTCGCCGAAGTCTTCGAGCACTACCTGACCCAGTCCGAACAGCAACCGGCCATCCTGCACACCGCCAGCTCGGGCAAGGCCGCCGCCTGCCTGTTCCTGCAAAAGCTGCCCGATGCCGACAAGAAGGATGCCGACGGCTGGGACCGGATCACCCACCTCGCCTCCACCGTGCGTGATGAAGAGCTGCTCGACCTGTCCGCCGAAGACATCCTGACCCGCCTGTTCCACCAGGAAACCGTGCGCCTTCTCGATGCCCGGGAAGTCACCCACGACTGGACCCAGGACTGGGACAAGGTGCGCGACATGCTGCGCTCCCTCGGCCGCGCAGAACTCGATTCGATGATTGCCGAGCACGGAGAAATCCTCATCCATGACGACCTGTCGAATCACGAATACCGTTTTGACGCGGAGGACGTCGCCGCCCTCTTCGCCTCCCCACCTACCCTGCACTGATTTTCAGGCATTTTGCCGGCACACTTGCCCGAAACCCTGCTGAAAAGTAGACTTGGCCGGTTCTAGTCCGCACTTACGCACCGCATTCCATATGGCCGACGCTCCCCTGCAGGGCAAACTGATCGAGTTCAAAGGCGCCAGCCTGGCGGTAATGACCGCCCACGTCCGTGACACGGAGGCCGTGCGCCTCGCCGACGCCCTCCACATGATGCTTGGCGGCATGCCCGATTTCTTCGCCGGCGAACCAACAGTGCTCGACTTTGCGCAACTGGCCAACATACCGGAGCGGGTCGACTGGACAGCCATCCTCAGCCTACTGCGCCGCTACCAGGTACAGCCGATCGGCGTACGCAACCTGCCCGAGACCCTGCACGACGGTGCCCGCCGCGCCGGCCTGGCGCTACTCGGCGCCGAAGGCCTGTCCGCCGAGCAGCGGGTCATTGCCCCGCCCCCGGCACCCGCGCCTGTCGTCGAAACGCCCCCCGCGGCAGCG
>JAAXVP010000274.1 GCA_013335435.1 Thiobacillus sp.
CGCGGTCAGCAACCCGCAGACCGTGTTGCCGCTCGCCCTGGCGCCCTGGACCCCGCCGATCGGGCTATCCCTGGCCTTCATGCTGCGTTTCGGGCTGCAGTACGCGCCCTGGATGATCGGCGTCACCTTCCTGGTCGGCCTGCCCATCTACGGTTTGCCGCCCGACTGGCTGGCCGCCCTGTGGGCCGGCGGCCTCATGATGCTCGGCCTGGTCGGCCTGACCGCCTGGGCGCTGCACGGCCTGCGCATCAACCCGCGCCTGGAGAACCTGCGCGACCTGTCCTGGTTCCTGGTCGTCGCCGTCCTGGCCGCCTGGCTGGACGCGGCCGTGCACGTCTTCTCGCGCAGCCCGGAGGCCGCCACCGGCGCCTATGCCTGGTGGGCCGACCTGGTCAACTTCTGGATCGGCGCCCTGATCCGGGTACTGGTCATCGCCCCCCTGATCCTGGCCAACGCGTGGCACGACTGGCGCAAGTGGCGCCTGACCCAGGAAATGGTCCTGCAGGGACTCACCATCGCCATCGCGCTCTGGGTCATCTTCGGCCTGCGCTACACCGACGAATTCAAGTTCTTCTACCTGCTCTTCCTGCCCCTGATCTGGGTCGCCATGCGCTACGGCCTGAACGGCGCCACGGCAGCCCTGGCCGCCACCCACCTGGGCCTGAACATGATCCTGGAGTGGCGCGCCCTGCACGCCATCACGGTGGTGGAATTCCAGATGCTGATGCTCGGCCTGGCCCTGACCGGCCTGTTCCTGGGCATGACCGTGAGCGTGCGGCGCGCCACCGAGGAACGCCTGCTCCGGCGCGAGGCCGACCTCAACCAGGCCCTGCGCCTGGCCGCCGCCGGCGAGATGGCCCAGGCCCTGGCGCACGAGCTCAACCAGCCCCTGTCGGCCCTGGCCAACTACGCCCAGGCCAGCCGCATGATGCTGGCCGATCTCGACCGCCACGGCCCCCTGCTCGCCGACACCCTCAACAAGATCGCCGACGAGGCCGCCCGCGCCGGCCAGGTGGTGCACCGGCTGCGCGAATTCTTCCGCGGCGGCACGGTACGCATGGAGACCTGCCAGGTGGCCGACCTGATCGAGGAAGGCATCGCCCCGCTCGCCAAGCGCGCCGGGCGTTACGGCGTCAACCTCAACGTCAGCCTGCCGGCCGGACTGCCCGAGGTCGCCGCCGACCGGGTCCAGATCGCCACCGTCCTGCTCAACCTGGTCGGCAACGCCATCGACGTCCTGCGCAACGGCCGCTACACCGAACGCCATATCGACATCGCGGCCGAACAACTGGCCGAAGACCAGGTCCGCATCTGCGTCACCGACAACGGCCCCGGCATCGCCCCCGAGATCCAGGACCGCCTGTTCCAGCCCTTCGCCACCAGCAAGCCGGAAGGCATGGGTCTCGGCCTGGCCATCAGCCGCACCCTGGTCGAGGCCCATGGCGGCAGCCTGGACCTGGCGAACCGGCGGCCGACCCGGTTCTGCTTTACCCTGCCGGTGGACAGCCACGCCGCCGGCGCGCCCGCCCATCCCGACAAACCCTGACCGCCATGCCCGACCCGACCCTCTACATCGTCGACGATGACAACTCAGTGCGCGATTCGCTCGCCCTGCTGCTCAACTTCCGCGGCTTCCGGACCCGCGAGTTCGCCTCGGCGGAGGATTTCCTGGCGGCCTGGAAGCCGGATTGGCAGGGCTGCCTGCTGCTCGACCTGAGGATGACCGGCATGGACGGCCTGGCCTTGCAGCAGGCCCTGATCGAGCAGGGCTCGCACCTGCCCATCGTATTTCTGACCGGCCACGGCGATATCGCCCAGGCGCGCGCCGCGCTCAAGGCCGGCGCGGTCGACTTCCTGGAAAAGCCGATCGACCACGAGGCCCTGTTCCAGTCCCTGGCCGAGGCCCTGAAGAAAAATACCGTGCTGCAGGAGGCGGAACGCCGCCTGGCCGACATCGAGGGCCGCATCGCCCGCCTGTCCGAGCGCGAGCATCAGGTCATGGAACGGGTGGTGGCCGGCCGCCACAACCGCGAGATCGCCGCCGAACTGGAGATCAGCCCGCGCACCGTCGAGGTATTCAAGGCCCGCATGATGGAAAAGATGCAGGCCCGCAGCGTGCCGGAACTGGTCAAGCTGGTCCTGGAGGCGAACCCCGACCAGGGTTAGGGCTCGCCCTGGTCTTTGCCGAACAGCGCGGCCATCACCTGGGTCTGCCGGCGCAGGTCGGGGCCGACCAGTTCGTTCAGGTTCTGTCGTTCGGTGGCCGCCGGCACGCCCGCCTTGGCCAGGCGCGCACGCAACTCGTCCGGACTGATTCGGGCCACATCGGCCAGGGTGGCCAGGGGCGCCTGGGCCAGGGCGCGCACCGGCGCCGCGAAGGGCGGCTCGTCGCGCTCGCCCGGAGCGAAGAAGCTCAACGCCAGCACCAGGGCGAACAGGCCCATCAGCCACTGGCCCCGGCGCGCCGCCAGGTGGCGCTTGAAGCCGGCGAAGTTGGCCGCGACGTGGAATGCCACGCCGGCCAGGAGTACCCAGCTCAGCCACTCGTGGGCGACCTTGTTGAGGCCGCTGTCGATATGGAAGAAGATCAGCACGCCGGTCGCGGCAGAGAGCAGAAAGGCGCCGGCGGCCAGCGGGGTCACCCAGTCACGCGGGATAGTCATGTCGTCATCCTTGTTAAATCGTTGCATGAAATGTCACTAGCCATTTATCTTCCTGGGAAGATGATTTACGGTATCCGGCAAACTTGCAAACAAAATGGACGCGCGCACATGACCCGAACAAACGACATCCCGGCTGCCCAGGCCACGGCAAAGCGCCTATAGTCCGGCATGGCCATTCCCTCGCCCGTCCTCTTCCTGGGCCACGGCAGCCCCATGAACGCCCTGGCCGACAACGCCGACAGCCGCGCCTGGCGCGATCTGGCCGGGCGGCTGCCGCGTCCGCGCGCCATCCTGGCCATTTCGGCCCATTGGGAAAGCCATGGCCTTGCCGTCACCGCCTCGGCGCGTCCGGACACTATCCATGACTTCTACGGCTTCCCGGCCGCCCTGGCCGAATTCCAGTATCCCGCGCCGGGCATGCCCGAACTGGCCGCCCGGGTGGCGGCGCTGCTCGACCCGGAGCCGGTCGCCCAGGATAACGACTGGGGCCTGGACCACGGCACCTGGTCCCTGCTCTGCCATCTCCATCCCGAGGCCGACATCCCGGTCGTGCAGTTCGCCCTCGACCGCAACCGTTCCGCCGCCGACCACTACCGGTTGGCGCGCCGGCTGCGGCCGCTGCGCGACGAGGGCATCCTGGTCCTGGCCAGCGGCAACGTGGTGCACGACCTGCGCGGCATGGACTGGCATCGTCCGGACGGCGAATACGACTGGGCACGCCGGTTCAGCGACGCCGTCCGCCAGGGCCTGGCCGCGGCCGACCACGCCGCCCTGGTCGACTATCCGAACCTCGCGCCGGAGGCGGTCCGGGCCGTGCCGACGCCGGAGCACTACCTGCCCCTGCTCTACGCCGCGGCCCTGGCCGATCCCGGCGAAGTCCCACAGTTCCTGAACGACCGCATCGAGTACGGCAGCATCGGCATGCTCGGCGTCGCCTACGGCCTGGCCCCGGCATGACTCCGGCATGACCACCGAGTCCGCCTGCGGGCGCGGCATGCCGGCCTGGCTGGTCCTGCTCGGCGTCCTGATCGCCATCGGCCCGCTGTCGATCGACATGTACCTGCCCGGCTTCCCGGCCATGGCGGCCGAGTTCGCCGGCCAGCCGGGCAAGCCGGAATACACCCTGGCCAGCTTCTTCGTCGGCATGGCCTTCGGGCAACTGCTCTATGGCCCGCTCAGCGACCGCTTCGGGCGCAAACCGCCGCTCTATGTCGGCCTCGCCCTCTACACCGTGGCCTCGCTGGGCGGCGCGCTCACCGCCAGCCTCGGCCACCTGGTCGCCTGGCGCCTGCTCCAGGGCCTGGGCGGCTGCGCCGGCATGGTCATCACCCGAGCGGTCATCCGCGACCGCTGCGGCCTGCGCGATTCGGCGCGCGCCATGTCGATGCTGATGCTGGTCATGGGCGCGGCGCCCATCCTGGCGCCCATGCTGGGCGGCTGGGTGGTCGAGGCCTGGGGCTGGCGCGCCATCTTCTGGATCCTGGCCGGCTTCGGCGCCTTCTGCCTGGTCGCCATGCGCGTGGGCCTGCCCGAAAGCCACGACACCCGCCACGTGCCGCCCCTGAGCTGGCGCCGCATCGGCGACGACTTCCGCGCCCTCCTGGGCGAACGCGCCTTCATGGGCTATTCGCTCTCGGCCGGCTTCGCCATGGCCGGCTTCTTCGCCTACATCGCCGGCTCGCCGCACGTCTTCATCGAGCTCTACGGCCTGTCGGCCAGCCAGTACGGCTGGCTGTTCGGCGCCAACGCCCTCGGTTTCATCCTGGCCAGCCAGGCCAACGCCCGCCTGGCCCGGCGCCTGGAACCGAGCCGGCTGCTCAGGCGCGCCCTGCACGTCCTGGCCCTGGCGGCGCTCTGGCTGGCCGTGCTGGCCCTGACCGGGACGCCCAGCCTGCCCGTCCTCCTGATGCCCCTGACCCTGACCATAGCCAGCCTGGG
>JAAXVP010000018.1 GCA_013335435.1 Thiobacillus sp.
AGCCCCTCCCCCTCGAGGGGGGAGGGGTGCGCGGCAGCGCGGGTGAGGGTGGGAGTCGACACGCCATCATCCTTGTCACTGTCCTCAACCAGGCGGATGAAGGCATCCTCCATGCTCGGCTCCGGGTTGCCCGGCGTGCGCGCCATGGCCTTGATGGCGGTGGGCTCGGCCAGGGCCAGGATGCGCCCGTCGGCCATGATCGCCAGGCGATCGCAATACTCCGCCTCTTCCATGAAGTGGGTGGTCACCAGCACCGTCACGCCGACGCGGGCGAGGCCGTTGATGCGCTGCCAGAACTCGCGCCGGGCCAGAGGATCGACCCCGGAGGTCGGCTCGTCGAGGAAGATGATCTCCGGCCGGTGCATGAGGGCGCAGGCCATGGCCAGGCGCTGCTTGTAGCCGAGCGAGAGGTCGGCGCTCAACTGGTCGGCGGCCGCCGCCAGCTCGAACTCGGCCAGCGCCCAGTCCAGCCGTTCGCGCCGGTCGCGGCCCGAGAGGCCGTAGGCGCTGGCGAAGAAGTCCAGGTTCTGGGCCACCGAGAGGTTGCCGTAGAGGGAGAACTTCTGCGACATGTAGCCGATCCGCGCCCGTGCCGCCGAGGCGGCATGGCGCAAGTCCAGGCCGGCTACCCTGAGCTGGCCGGCGCTGGCCGGCAGGAGGCCGCAGAGCATGCGGAAGGTGGTCGTCTTGCCGGCCCCGTTGGCGCCCAGGAGGCCGAATATCTCGCCCCGGCGGATGCTGAAGTCCAGCCCGGCCACGGCCCAGAAGTCGCCGAACCGGCGCTTCAAGCCCTGCACCTCGATGACGGCGTCGGGTGCGTTCGTCACTCCCGCGTAGGCGGGAGCCCAGTTTGATTCGGCTGGGTTCCCGCCTGCGCGGGAACGACGATCCGGGCGATCGCGCCGATTACGCAGGATATCGATGAAGCCGTCCTCGAAACGCGGTGCCACCGCCTGCACGCGGATGGCCGGATCGCCCGCCACGGCCTCGGGCAGTTCCGGGGTCGCGCTCACCAGCCTGACGTGCTCGCCCTGGACCAGGGCGTCGACCACGCCGGGCCGGCCGTCCAGCTCGGCCTGCAGGTCGCGGTTGCGCATGCCCGGCCGGGTCACCGCCCAGGCGCGTCCGGCCATGCGGGCGCTCGTGGCGGACGGCGGACCCTGGTCGAGCACCCGGCCCTCGTGGAGCAGGATCACCTCGGCGCAACGCTCGGCCTCGTCCAGGTAGGCGGTCGACAGCAGCACGCTCATGCCCTCGGCCGCCACCAGGCGGTCGATGATGGCCCACAGTTCGCGCCGAGACACCGGATCGACGCCGACGGTAGGTTCGTCCAGGAGCAGCAGGCGGGGCGCCCGCACCAGGGTGCAGGCCAGGCCCAGCTTCTGTTTCATGCCGCCGGACAGGTGGCCGGCCAGGCGGCCGGTGAAGGGCGCCAGGCCGGTCATGTGCATCAGTTCGGCGTAGCGGGCCGGTCGCTCGGAGTCGGGCACGCCCTGCAGGTCGGCGTAGAGGTCGAGGTTTTCCTGTACGGTCAGATCCTCGTACAGGCCGAAGCGCTGCGGCATGTAGCCGAGCGCGGCCTGCACCGCCAGGGCGTCGCGGGTGGCGTCCAGGCCCAGCACCGTGATCCGTCCGGCGTCCGGCACCAGGAGCCCGGCCGCCAGGCGCATGAAGGTGGTCTTGCCGGCGCCGTCCGGGCCGATCAGGCCGGTCACCGCCCCGGCCCGTATGCGGGCGCTCACCCCGGTCAGGGCGGCGACATGACGGCCGCCAGCCTGGAACGATCGGCTCAGGTTCTCGGCGGAGAGTATGGCGCCCTGGCTCATGGCCATTGCCCGGTCGTCACTTCCCGCCGCAGACCGGCGTGCGCGCCGGGGCCGCCTGGTCGTAGGCGACGGCCACCGTGACCGGCATGCCCTGGCGCAACTCGGCGTTGCCGGCACACACGAACACCCGCGCCTGGTAGACCAGGCTGGTGCGCAGCTCGGCGGTCTCGACGGTCTTGGGCGTGAACTCCGCGGCGGGCGAGACATAGCCGACCCAGGCCTGGTATTTCCGGTCCGGGTGGCTGTCCGTGGTCACCGTCGCCCGCGCGCCGACGGGCACCCGGCCGAGCACGCTTTCCGGCAGGTAGACGCGCACCCAGACCGGGTCGGTCAAGGCCAGGGTGAGCACCGACTTCGCCGGCGAGGCCATGTCGCCCGGCTCCAGGATGCGGTTCTCGATCACCCCGGCCTCCGGGGCATGCAGCTCGCCCTCGGCGATGTCGTGCTTGAGGCCGGCCGTGGCCGCTTCCTGGACGGCCAGGGCGGCCTGGGCGGCCGCGATATCCTCCTTGCGGGCACCGAGCTGGGCCAGCCGGTAGGTCTCGTCCGCCGCCTTCAGGCGCTCGCGCGCCGCGTTCAGGCTGTTGAGGGCGCTGTCGGCCTGCTGCCGGGACACGAAATTGCGTGCCACCAGATCCTGCTGGCGCTTGTAGACCTGCTCGGCGTCGACCACGGCGACCCGCGCGGCATCGCGCTGGGCCGCCGCCTGGCGCACTTCCTCGGGCCGGTTGCCGGCCTTCAGCTTGGCCAGCTGGCTGCGCTGCACCGCCGCCTGGGCCTCGGCCTGGGCCAGGGTCAAGCGCAGCCGTTCGGTGTCCAGGCTGGCCAGCACCTGGCCCTTGGCGACCCGGTCGCCTTCCTGGACCAGCACCCGGTCGATCCGGCCGCTGGCGTTGAAGGCCAGCTCAACCTGGCGGATGTCGACGTTGCCGTGCACGACCAGCTCGCTGGCCGCCGGCGCGTGGTTGCGCGTCAGCCACCAGGCGCCGCCCGCCACGGCGGCCAGGAGCACGGGCACCAGGATGATCTTTCGGTTCATTGCCTATCCTTCCGTCTTGTCTGGCGCGGCGGCCAGGCCGTTGAACAGCAGGTCGAGATGCGCTTCCAGATGGCGCTCGAAATCCCAGGGCTCCGGGTCGAAGGCCTGGAAGCTGTGTTTCCAGATGATCGCCAGCAGCAGCGGCGCGATCACCGCCCGCCAGGCATGGTCGACATCGATGGCGCGGAACTCGCCGGTCTCGATGCCGCGCCGGAGTATCCCGGTCACCAGGTCGCGGCCGCGCCGGATCACCTCATCGTGATAGAAGCGCGCCACTTCGGGGAAATTGCCCGCCTCGGCCATGACCAGCTTGGGGATGCCGGACAGCGGCGAGCACGCCACCCGCTGGCCGAACAGGCGCAACAGCCGGCTCAGGCGTGCCCGGCTGCCTTCGGGCATCTCGACCTGACCCAGCGCCGCTTCGTCGAGGCCGGCGATGAGGGCGTGGCGGACCACCGCCTTGAACAGCTCCAGCTTGTTCGCGTAATAAAGATAGAGCGTCGCCTTGGCCACCCCGGCCCGGCGCGCCACCTCGTCGAGACGGGTGGCGGCATAGCCGCGCTCGACGAACACCGCCAGCGCGGCCTCCAGGAGCTCCTGGGGACGCGCCTCGGCACGGCGTTGCCAGCGTGGTGAGGGCAGGACGGCGGACATGGCTCGGCAGTAAATGACTAATTCGTCATTTATAGGCGCGACTTGCCGGCCGGGCAACCGCGACCCGGCATGACCCTTCGTCCGGCAGGCTTTTCTGGCTTGTCGGGAAACGGTGTATTCTTGCCGTCATATTGATCGCTAGGGGTCTCCGTCCGCTCGGAGTGAGATACACCCTTGGAACCTGATCCGGGTCATACCGGCGTAGGGAAGCGAGGCGCCGCCGCCTTCCCTGCATTTATGTAGAGGAAGCCACACCGTGAACGCCAATCCTGAATTTCTCGCCTCCGCCGCCCATGTCGACGAGGCCGCCATCCAGCCGCTGCCGAACTCGCGCAAGGTCTACGTCGAGGGTTCGCGGCCGGACATCCGGGTGCCGATGCGCGAGATCAGCCAGGACGACACGCCGACTGGCATGGGCGGTGAGAAGAACCCGCCCATCTACGTCTACGACTGCTCCGGCCCCTATTCCGACCCCAAGGCAAAGATCGACATCCGCCAGGGCCTGCCCGCCCTGCGCGCGAAATGGATCGAGGAGCGCGGCGACACCGAGCAGCTGGCCGGCCTGACCTCCGAATATGGCCGGAGCCGCGCCGGCATGGACGAACTGGCCCGCCTGCGCTTCCCCGGCCTGCACCGCCAGCCGCGCCGCGCCAAGCCGGGCATGAACGTCACCCAGATGCACTACGCCCGCTTGGGGCAAGTCACCCCGGAGATGGAATACATCGCCATCCGGGAAACCCTGCGCCGCCAGGAATACCTGGAATCGTTGCGCCAGAGCGGCCCCCAGGGTGCCAAGCTGGCCAAGCTGATGGGCCGCCAGCATGCCGGCCAACACTTCGGGGCCAGCATCCCGGACGAGATCACGCCCGAGTTCGTGCGCAGCGAAGTCGCCCGCGGCCGCGCCATCATCCCCAACAACATCAACCACCCGGAAACCGAGCCGATGATCATCGGCCGCAACTTCCTGGTGAAGATCAACGCCAACATCGGCAACTCCGCGCTCGGTTCCTCCATCAACGAGGAAGTCGACAAGATGACCTGGGCGATCCGCTGGGGCGGCGACACGGTCATGGACCTGTCCACCGGCAAGAACATCCACGAGACCCGCGAGTGGATCATCCGCAACTCGCCGGTGCCGATCGGCACCGTGCCCATCTACCAGGCCCTGGAGAAGGTCGACGGCAAGGCCGAGGAACTGACTTGGGAAATGTTCCGCGACACCCTGATCGAACAGGCCGAGCAGGGCGTCGACTACTTCACCATCCACGCCGGTGTCCTCCTGCGCTACATCCCCATGACCGCCGAGCGGATGACCGGCATCGTCAGCCGGGGCGGCTCGATCATGGCCAAATGGTGCCTGGCCCACCACAAGGAAAGCTTCCTCTACACGAACTTCGAGGAAATCTGCGAGATCATGAAGGCCTACGACGTCGGCTTCTCGCTCGGCGACGGCCTGCGCCCCGGATCCATCTACGACGCCAACGACGAAGCCCAGCTGGCCGAGCTGAAGACGCTAGGGGAATTGACGCAAATTGCGTGGAAGCACGACTGCCAGGTCATGATCGAAGGCCCCGGCCACGTGCCCATGCAACTCATCAAGGAGAACATGGACAAGGAACTGGAGTGGTGCGACGAGGCGCCGTTCTACACCCTGGGCCCCCTCACCACCGACATCGCCCCCGGCTACGACCACATCACCTCCGGCATCGGCGCCGCCATGATCGGCTGGTACGGCACCGCCATGCTCTGCTACGTGACGCCGAAGGAACATTTGGGCCTGCCCGACAAGAACGACGTCAAGGAAGGCATCATCACCTACAAGCTGGCCGCCCATGCCGCTGACCTGGCCAAGGGCCACCCCGGCGCCCAGATCCGCGACAACGCGCTCAGCAAGGCGCGCTTCGAGTTCCGCTGGGCCGACCAGTTCAACCTCGGCCTGGACCCGGACAAGGCCAAGTCCTTCCACGACGAGACCCTGCCCAAGGAATCCGCCAAGGTCGCCCACTTCTGCTCCATGTGCGGCCCCCACTTCTGCTCCATGAAGATCACCCAGGACGTGCGCGACTTCGCCGCGAAACAGGGCATCAGCGAGAACGAGGCCCTGGAAAAGGGCATGGAAACGAAGTCGGTCGAGTTCGTGAAGACCGGGGCAGAGGTCTACAGAAAGGTTTAGTTTTTGTCTTAATACTGAACGACATATTTGATGTCTGGTGTGGAGAACATCTGATGCTGACCCATCTGCATGTGGAGAATTTCAAAGCCTGGAAGGCCCTAAACGTGGAGCTTGGGCGAGTTACCGGTCTGTTCGGCACCAACAGTTCCGGCAAGAGCAGTCTGCTGCAATTCCTGCTGATGCTGAAGCAGACCAAGAACGCCACCGACCGAGGCGTGGTATTGGATTTTGGCGGGCCTGGGCAATTGGTCAACCTCGGCAGCTACCGGGATGTGGTTCATGGCCACAATACAGAGGCCAGTTTGCGCTGGAAGCTGGACTGGACTTTGAGGCAAAAGGCCAGCATTGCCGACCCAATGAAAAAGCGTACCAATGTATTGGCGACCGATTCCAATCTGTCCATACGTTCTGTGGCACATCCCCAGCCTGACGAGAAATTGTTGGTATCCGATTTCCTTGAGTATGGATTTGGCGGGTTCAAGTTCTCCATCGCCCCAAAAAAGACAGGAAGTAGCGAATTTCAGTTAAATTCAAATGGCCCCGTGGAGCAGGAATTCCGCTTCGTGCGGAACAAGCAGCGGGCTTGGGCCTTGCCGGGACCGATCAAGACGCATCTATTCCCGGATCAGGCAAAGACGTATTACCAGAATGCTGATTTCCTCAGCCTGTTCGAGGCGGAGTATGAGGCGTTGATGGATTCGATCTATTACCTTGGCCCACTACGAGAATATCCAAAGCGGGAATACCCGTGGTCGGGTACAAGTCCGGTGGATGTAGGGTTGCGCGGTGAAAGGACCATCGAAGCCATACTGGCCGCGACGGTACGTAATGAGACCCGCAATTTGCGTTATCGGTCACCGCTCAAGCCCTTCCAGGAAATGATCGCTTATTGGCTAAAGGAACTGCACCTAATCCATGAATTCAAGATCGATGAGATCGGGTCAGGGGCCAATCTGTATCGGGCTGTCGTGCGGCGCGATGCACAGAGTTCCGAGGCATTGTTGACCGATGTGGGATTTGGGGTTTCCCAGGTATTGCCCGCTCTGGTGCTGCTGTATTACGTCCCAGAAGGCAGTACAGTCCTCATGGAGCAGCCGGAAATCCACCTGCACCCCTCCGTTCAGAGCGGCTTGGCCGATGCAATCCTGACCGTGGCCAAGTCCAGGAAATTGCAGGTCATTGTGGAGAGCCACAGCGAGCACATGCTGCGGCGTTTTCAACGCCGGGTGGCAGAGGGCACTTATCCCGCCGACGAACTCAAACTATATTTCTGCGACAGTATGGGCGGCCAGTCGAAGCTGAACGACCTGGATATTGATTTGTTCGGAGAAATCCGCAATTGGCCCAAGGACTTCTTCGGCGAAGAAATGCATGAAATCGCCGAAACTAGAAAGGCCATCCTGAAAAGAAAAATGGAGATGGCTAAGGCATGAAAGCCGTGGTGGATACCAATGTGGCCATCGCGGCAAACGGGAGGAATACCCACGCCAGCCTTCAATGCCAGTTGGCCTGTATTGAATTGTTGCAGAAGCTGACTGCGGAGGGAAGTCGCCACCAGATTTGCGTCGATGAAGGCGAGCGGATTCTGGATGAGTACCGGGCCTACCTCTATCACCGAGGAGAACCTGGAGTTGGTGACAGGTTTTATCGCTACCTACATGACCACATGCATGCGGAAGCAAGGGTAAGGAGAGTTGCCATTACACCCGTTGAGGATGAGGCTCGGGGCTTTGCCGAACTGCCTTCCAACAACTTGGACATGAGCGACCGAAAATTTCTTGCCGTTGCGGTAATGGCTAAGGCTACTGTCGTGAATGCAATGGATACGGATTGGCACGAACAGGCTTTATTTATCGCGGGCCTCGGCGTGGAAGTGAAGCAGCTCTGCCCCGAGCATGGTTGTCCCGAATAGCCGATAGCATTTCACAAGTATTCTCCGACATCTATTTCCCAGTCCCGCTTTATGTGTGAACTCACCCAGATCGCCTGGAAGCACGACTGCCGGGTCATGGTCGAAGGCCCCAGCCACGTGCTCATGCAGCTCATCAAGGAGAACATGGACAAGGAACTGGAGTGGTGCGACGAGGCACCGTTCTACACCCTGGGCCCGCTGACCACCGACATCGCGCCCGGCTACGACCACATCACCTAGGCCAAGGTGGCCGCACTTCTGCTCCATGAAGATCACCCAGGACGTGCGCGACTTCGCCGCGAAACAGGGCATCAGCGAGAACGAGGCCCTGGAAAGGGGCATGGAAACGAAGTCGGTCGAGTTCGTGAAGACCGGCGCGGAGGTCTACCACAAGGTCTGAACCACACGCCCCGGCCATCGCGGCCCGGTTGCCTGCAGGCAATCGGGCCGTTTGCTTGTCGGCGGCCGACCGGCCGATTTGTTTCTCAATTAGCCTATCGGTAACGACAGTCACGGGTGCGCCGGATTAGACTTTCGGCTGAACCCACTACCGGCTCGCGACCATGCCCCGCCTACCCACCGTCCTGATGGCCCTCAGCCTGACCCTGTCGCTGCCGGCGGTCGCCGCGCCAGCCGAATCCCACCGCGCCACCCGTCTGGGTAGCCCATCGACCCGCTTCGCACCGCCCCTCAAGACCCCCGAGGATCTGCGCCGCACCCTGTTGAGCGAAACCTTGCGCGACGACGTGGAGCAGGTGGCACGCAAGAGCGGATTCAGCGGCGACATGGCTGACCTGCTGCATGCCGCCGAAACCGCGCCCATCAAGGAACTCGGCATCCCGCCCAAGACCCGGCTGCCGGCCATGTCGACCCGGAAGAAGGGCAAGGCGGAGGTGCTTCACAACGTACTGTGGGCCGGCAAGAAGCCCATCGACGCCTATGAGTTTTCCTTCATCTCGGGCGAGCGGCGTTACCGGGTGGTCACGCCCAAGGCCTGCAGCAACTTCTGGGTCGAGGAACAACTGCCGCCGTCCAGGCCCGAACTGGCCCTGAACTGCTCCTCCCCCGCCGTATCGACTGGGGACTCGCTGGTGGAAGTCTGCTGCACCCTGGCGAACATCGGCGAACTGGCCGAGCCCCGCGCCGTCCTCGCCCTGCCCTATCCGGCCGGCGCCAAGGTGCGCTGCGTTTCCGGCGGCGCGGACGTCAGCGACGCGACGCGCCTGACCTGGAAGTTCGACAACCTGGCGTCCGGGGAAGTGCGCACCGTCTGCGCCAACTTCACCCCGTTGCAGCCCGGCACCATCGCTTTTGCCGCATCCGCCACCGCCCAACGCTCCGCCACGGTTTCGGGTGCCGGCGTAACTGAGGTCCAGGCCGCCAAGACAGGCGGCAGCAACTGAATCGACGCTTGCCGCCGAGACCTGCCCGTAAAGATTCGGACACCCACCCTCACCCGCACTGCCGTGCACCCCTTCCCCTCGAGGGGGAGGGGCTGGGAGTGAGGAGGCGATCGAACCATATTCGGGCCGGATCAATAAGACCGGTCGTTTTCCGTGCGCCCGCTATCGGCGCTCCGCGTCGCCGCGCTTATACCTGGAACCACTCGGCCACAGTGATTTCAATGAACGCTTGGGCTCCTGAAGCTGCTTCCAGCCGATCCGGTCGACACTCAAGGTATAGGGCTCGACCTTCCTGTAGCCGCAACTGCAGCGGTAGATGCGGTCCTTCCGGTCGACGCCGACGAATTGCAGGTCATGCAGGCCCAGACCGCATAACCACCCTCGAATCTTGCGCCTCATCCCGCCGCTCCTCTCCGAAATCGTTGTTTCTTATCTAGCAAGGGCGATGCCACCCATATCGCCATCATGGACCCATTTTGAGTCGAATACTCCCATTGCCACGGGCAGCCCATCCGAAACCCGTCTTTCGGCCCATGCCTCATAACGACAACGCATCCGGATCGGCCCGCATCAGGCGCTTGTTCATCTTGCCGACACTGGTCTTGACCAGGGTCTTCACGAAACGCACCTGGAGCAGTACGCCGTAGCGCGAGATGCCCGCCGCCTCGATGGCCTGGGCCGCGTAGTGGCGCACGCCGTGTTCGCTGACCTTGCCCACGTAATCCGGCTTCAGCAGCACCAGCGCCAGGGGTCGCTCGCCCCACTTGTCGTCGGGGATGCCGATGACCGCCACCTCGTCGACCGCCTCGTGCCCGGCCAGGATGGCCTCCAGCTGGAGCGACGAGGTCCACTCGCCGCCGGTCTTGATGACGTCCTTGAGCCGGTCGGTGACCTTCAGGTAGCCCTCGGGGTCGATGTTGCCGATGTCGGCGGTATGCAGGTAGCCGCCCGCCCAGAGCGCCTCCGAGGCCTCGGGGGCGTTCACGTAGCACGGCGTCAGCCAGGGCGAGCGGACCACCACTTCGCCGGTCGCCTTGCCGTCGCGCGGGACGTCCTGCATGGCCGGATCGACGATGCGCAGGTCGACCAGAGGCAAAGGCCGGCCCGTCTTGGCCCGGATGACGGCCTGTTCCTCGTTCGACCGCCCGAGGTGTTCCCGTGTGAGGTGGGCGATGGTGAGCACGGGACAGGTCTCGGACATGCCATAGCCGGTGAACAGGTCGATGCCGCGTTTGCTCGCCGCCACGGCCACGGCCTCCGGCAGCGCCGAGCCGCCGATCAGCACCTTCCAGCCTGAGAAATCGGTCGCCTTGGCGCCGGGATGGCCGAGCACCATATGGAAGATCGTCGGCACGCAATGGGAAAAGGTGACGCCTTCCTCGGCGATCAGCCGGCAGATGACCTCGGGCTGGTAGCGGCCGGGATAGACCTGCTTCATGCCCAGCAGGGTGGCCAGGTACGGGAAGCCCCAGGCGTGGACATGGAACATGGGCGTCAACGGCATGTAGACGTCCTCGCGATGGATATGGCCCTGGTTGGGCGCCGGGCCGAGGGCGGCCGCGCAGCCGAGGGTGTGCAGGACGAGCTGCCGGTGGCTGAAGCAGACCCCCTTCGGCTCGCCCGTCGTCCCGGTGGTGTAGAAGGTCGTCGCCTGGGCGTTCTCGTCGAAATCCGGAAAGGCGTAGTGAGGGGCCGCCGCGGCCAGCATGGCCTCGTATTCGGCCATCGGCTCGACGGGCAGGGCCGGCCGCTCGCCGTCGTCGGAAAGGAGCACGTAGCCCTTGACCGACTCGATCCGGCCGGCGATCTGCTCGAGCATCGGGGCGAACTCCTTGTTGAAGAGCAGCCAATCCGCCCGGGCGTGGTTCAGCGTGTACAGGATCTGTTCCGGACTCATGCGGACGTTCACCGTCTGCAGCACCGCCCCCATCATCGGGACCGCGAAGAAGCACTCCAGATAGCGATGGCTGTCCCAGTCCATGACCGCCACCGTCTGCCCGGACTCGACGCCAAGCCGGGCCAGGCCATCGGCAAGGCGGGAGATGCGTGCGCCGAATTCCCGGTAGGAATGGCGGACCCGCCCCTGGTAGGTGATGACCTGCTCCGGCGCGGTCGCCATGGGCGTCAGGAGCAAGTGCTTGATCAGCAAGGGGAAGGAATAGGCGGAAGGGGCGGGGGGAACGAGCTTGATCGCCATGACGGTTTCCTCGATGAGAGGCAGCGGATTATTGCTCAGAATTCCACGGCTTCCTTCGGAGTCCGATCGAAATCCATCGAAACCGTATTGCCACTGCCGCCAGCGGGAAGAGTTCGACTGCGACAGCCCTGTCCTTGACCACAGTCAGCCTAATGCACCGACCATCGGAACCGTGCCGGTCTGTGGCCTTACTCGAACCGAACCTGTCGGCCGAACTAATACAACCCACATGTCTGTGGCATGCGATTACCATGGGGCAATCCGACAACGACAGGGCATTGGTACGGAATGCCTGTCATCGTTCTGTCGGCGCTTTCCGCGGAAATCGTCTAGCCGCCCATGTCACAACGGACAAGAGCACTCCGAGCCATATCCGAATCATTCAATCCCGCTTGATGATTACAGACAAACGGGGGCAGTTCATATGCAAACGCAGGATTTATCAACATAGATTCTTGAAACGTGAGCAACACGCATCTTTGCAGATATACAAAGCATCGACACCGTCAGCGTAAATAGCACCCGCGCCGCCTGCATATATTTTCCAATTAACTTTTCTTCCATCCCACCACATTTCGCCAACGTACTTGCATGGAAGCACGATGGCTTTGTCATTGTATTCATCCCTGCCAACAACGGTCGCATATTTAAAATATTTCAAGACATCAGATCTTTCGAGCACAAAAGAAGTGCAAATCTTACTCATATAGTCGGACTCATCAACCGACCGCGTCAATGAAATAACTTTATTTGCCGCACCGCAACCATTGAACGAACATAAAACCAGCAAAACAACCAGAGCGGTAGCAAAGCGTCTTTTAATCATCTTCACTCACCTAATTTCGAACGGCATTCAATGCATCGACGCCTTCGGATGGTTGTTTGTAGGAAATATCCCCATGCGCATACACATCTCGCCCAACATCCAAGGAACCGCTGATTTATTCGCTTCCGTCGTTCCCGCGAAGGCGGGAACCCAGTTAAATTAAGGCACTGGATCCCCGCCTACGCGGGGATGACGAATAAATCAGCGTCTCCCCAAGCCAAGATAACTTGCCAAGACTTTTACCAACCATTTGGTAGACATTCTTTGCTCAGCCGACAGGGTTGAGAATGAACTACTCTTTTCATCGAACAAGCCCACAACCTCAATTCCAATAGAATCGGTATTTTTAGGATACCGATCCGGATAACTTTTCTTACCCTCATGGTTGGAAACATTGGCGATTCGCGCACTGTAGCTTAAGTCTTTAGCGCTGAGCAACTCATTGATTGTTTTTAGCTCATCCACAGAACATTTACCTTCAGCCATACAACGCGGCCTGATATTACCCACGTGCCAGCACATTTTTTTAATATTTGCCGTCTGGTAAATAACACCATCCTCCGCCACAAGAAAATGCGCCCCGTATTCGCGCCCATTGCTATATGCACTGATAGTTCCAGACGCCCTAGAGCCATCTGTTCTATGCAGGACTATCGCACTAACCTTATCTAGATCGCCATGTTCAATCGAACCAAAAATCTTGATGGCAACCTTTCCGCTCTTCAACTCCCCATTCTCCATCCTGTATTCTTCTGCAATACCCGGCCCGATAGGCATCACCGCAGGCCCCACCCCAACAGGCCAGCTCTGAACTTGGTAAATAAATTCCGATCTCAAATTTGCCGATAAATATTCAAATTGCGTTACCGTTCGACAAACCTTTCTCTCATGATCATATACACCTGCGACTCCTGGAATTCGATAGGTCGTCATGGGATGGCCGCACAAATCCCTGTTAGCGGCGGGGTGGAATTTACGTACAGCCGGCTATAAGTTATCGGTTACCTGCCAAATTGTTGTCATACCCACTTAGGTACTCCTGCTTTGCCGATCACCGCCATCCCCTTCGACAACACCTACGCCCGCGACCTGGCCGGCTTCTATGAGCCTTGCCAGCCGGCGACCGTGCGCGAGCCAACGCTGCTGTTCTTCAACCGCGGCCTGGCCGAGGAACTGCGCCTGGGCCTCGCCGACCACGACGCGACCGCGCTGGCCGCGATGTTCTCCGGCAACGCGCTGCCCGCCGGCGCGCAGCCGATCGCCCAGGCCTATGCCGGGCACCAGTTCGGCCACTTCAACCCCCAGCTGGGCGACGGCCGCGCGCTGCTGATCGGCGAGGTCGTCGACCGCGACGGCCGGCGCCGCGACATCGCCCTCAAGGGCTCCGGACGCACGCCCTTCTCCCGCCGCGGCGACGGCAAGGCGGCGGTGGGGCCGATGCTGCGCGAGGTGCTGGTCGGCGAGGCGATGCATGCCCTGGGCATTCCCACCACCCGCGCGCTGGCCGTGGTGTCGACCGGCGAGCCGGTCTACCGCGAACGGACGCTGCCCGGCGCCATCCTCACCCGCATCGCCGCGAGCCATTTGCGCGTCGGTACCTTCCAGTTCTTCGCCGAGCACACCACGCCGCAACAGGTGCGCCAATTGGCCGACTACGCCATCGCCCGCCACTTCCCGGAGCTGGCCGGCACCGAGGACCGCTATCTGGGCTTCCTGCGCGCCGTGGCCGAGCGCCAGGCCGCGCTGATCGCCCAATGGCTGCACGTGGGCTTCATCCACGGGGTGATGAACACCGACAACATGGGCATACCCGGCGAGACCATCGACTATGGGCCGTGCGCCTTCATGGAGGCCTACGACCCGCACGCGGTGTTCAGTTCCATCGACGAGCGGGGCCGCTACGCCTACCAGGCGCAACCCTCGATCGCGCGCTGGAACCTGGCCCGCCTGGCGGAAACGCTGTTGCCGCTGATCGCCGAGAACGACGGCCAGGCGATCGAGCTCGCCACCGAGGTGCTCGACGCCTTCCCGGCGCGCCACCGGCATTACTGGCTGGCCGGCCTGCGCGCCAAGCTCGGGCTGCTCGGGGAGGTGGCGAGCGGCGACAGCGTGGACACCGCCCTGGGGGAAAGCTGGCTGGACCTGCTGCACGCCCAGCAGGTGGACTTCACCCTGGCCTGGCGCCGGCTGGCGGACGCGGCCGAAGGCAACGAGGCACCGTTGCGGGCCTTGTTCGCCGCCCAGCCCGGGCTGGATCGCTGGCTGCAACGCTGGCGCGAACGCTGCGCCGCCGAGGCTGCCGGCCCCGCTTCAATTTCCGGCCAAGGGGCCGCCGCCGCCCGCGCCGGGCGGATGCGCCGGGCCAACCCCTGGCTGATCCCGCGCAACCATCGCGTCGAGGAGGCGCTGGCCGCCGCCTCGGACACAGGCGACCTGGCGCCGTTCAAGCAACTGCTGAACGCGCTCCGGCGCCCCTACGACGAAGACCCGGCCAACGCCCGCTACGCGGAACCGGCGCCGGGCGGTTTCATGGCCAGCTTTCAAACCTTCTGCGGCACCTGAGAGACGGCGAGGCCGGACAGTCCACCGAGTCCTGACACGACCGGCAAGCCGGCACATACGCGCAATCTGTCCCTGGCAACGCCCGGCCAGCACTTACAATAACGGGTTACCCCATATTGATGGCCAGGCATGGCCGTCGTCCCGACCCGTGAGCCGATCCACCGAACTTCCCCCCTACGACGAACAGGACCTGCGGCGCTGGTTCAACGGCCCCGACCTGGCCAACTCGGACGCCTACCTGCACGCCGTGCGCGTGCTCCAGGTCTCCGGCGGCACCATCGCCGCCACGGTCCTGGGCTCGGCGCGCCAGCCCTATGCGGTGCACATCGTCATCAACCAGGGCGGCGACGGCAAGCTGCGCATGCAAGCCCGGTGCAGTTGCCCGGCAACCTGGTTCTGCCAACATGCCGCGGCCGTGCTGAGGGTGCTGCTGGGCGAGCAGCCCGGCACTCAGCCCCCCGTCAACCCGGAGCTGCTGCGCTGGCTGGACGATTTCCGCCAGACCATCGACGCGCCGCCCCCCGGCAAGCGCGTCTCGACCAGCCGCGAGGCCCTGTACTACCTGCTCGAACGGCAACCGGACGAGAGCTGGACGGTCGCCTTCGCCAAGGCGCGGCCCGGCCGGGACAACCGGCCCGGCGACCTCAAGGAATGGGACAACGTCGAGCGCGCCCTGCGGCAGCCGCCCGCCTTCGTCGCCGAGTCCGACATGCCCATCCTGCGTCTCCTGTGGACGGGCCGGCGCGGCGACGACAGCTATCACGACTACCCGCTGGCCGGCGCGATCGGCGAGGACATCCTGCGCCGCATGCTCGCCAGCGGCCGGCTGCTGTCCGGCCCGGAGCCCCACCGGCCGGTCGAACCCGGCGACCCCCGCAGCGCCGAGGTCGCCTGGCGGCGCCAGCAAAGCGGCCGGATCGTGCCCCGCATCGTCGACGAGCACGAGTCGGTCCTCGACGTCATTGCGCTGACGGACATCTGGTATCTCGATCGCGAAACCGGCCAGCTGGGTCCGCTGAGCCTGCCCTACCCGAGCAACCGGGTGACCCGCCTGCTGGCCATGCCGCCCCTGTCCGAGACCGACCTGCCCGTGGTCGCCGGGGCGCTGGCCGAACTGGCGCCGGAACTGCCGGCCCCGGCCGCGCCGGAGTTGCGCATCATCGACGTGGAGCCGACCCCGGTGCTGACCCTGGGCACGCTCGACGTCCACGGCATCAACCGCTATCGCGAATACCCGTCCGCCACCCGCCAGTTCGACTACGCGAGCCTCGCCTACAAATACGACGGCCTGCCGGTATCGGCTGCCGGCAAGACCGAATTCATCACCACCCCGAGGGGCGAGGCGGTCCAGGTCCGACGCCGGCCGGCGAGCGAGAAGCGCCTGGCCGAAAGGCTGGCCGGGCTCGGCTTCATCCGGGTGCCGCCGCACAACCTGTACCTGTTCGGACCCGTTCCGTCCGCCCAGATGCTCGGCCTGGCCGGCGAGGACCGCTGGCCGGACTTCATGGCCGACGCCCTGCCGGCGCTGCGCGAGGCCGGCTGGGAGATCGTCATCCCGCCCGGCTTCCGCCATCACGTCCTGGCCGTGGAGGCCTGGGATGCCGAGTTCGCCGAGACCGAGAGCGGCTGGTTCAGCCTGGACATGGGCATCGTGGTCGCGGGCCGGCGCCTGCCCCTGGCGCCGCTCCTGCACCACCTGTTCCAGACCGACGACCGCTGGCTCGATGCCGGCAGGCTCGCGCTCCTGGCCGACGACACCCCGGTCGATCTATTCACGCCGGACGGTGCCCGCGTCCGGGTTCCCGCCGAACGCCTGAAGCCCATCGCCCGCACCCTGATCGACCTGTTCGACGGCCGCCCGTCCGACTCCCTGCGGGTATCCAAATTCGACGCCCCCCGCCTGGCCGGGCTGACCGACATGAAGCGCTGGCAATTCCGCGGTGCCGAGGCGGTCAGGAACCTGGCCGAACGCCTGCAGGGCCTCGGCGGCATCCAGCCGGCCGAACCGCCCAAGGGACTGGTCCTGGAACTGCGGCCCTACCAGCGCGAGGGCCTGGCCTGGCTGCAATACCTGCGCGAACACGGCCTGGCCGGCATCCTGGCCGACGACATGGGCCTCGGCAAGACCGCCCAGACCCTGGCCCACCTGCTCCTGGAGAAGGAGGCCGGCCGGCTCGACAAACCCGCCCTGGTGGTGCTGCCCACCTCGCTGATCTTCAACTGGAAACGCGAGGCGGAACGCTTCGCCCCGGACCTCAAGGTGCTGTCCCTGCACGGCAAGGACCGCGCCGAGCGGTTTCCGCTCATCCCGGACAGCGACGTCTGCCTGACCACCTACCCGCTGCTCTGGCGCGACGCCGAGGAACTGGCCAGGCACGAGTTCCACCTGCTCATCCTGGACGAGGCGCAGACGGTCAAGAACGCCGCCAGCCAGGCCGCCCAGGTGGTGCGCCAGCTGAAGGCCCGGCACCGCCTGTGCCTGACCGGCACGCCGCTGGAAAACCACTTGGGCGAACTGTGGTCGCAGTTCGACTTCCTGCTGCCCGGCTTCCTGGCCGACGCCAAGTCCTTCGCCAAGACCTGGCGCACCCCGATCGAGAAGCAGGGCGACAGGCTGCGCCGCGACCTCCTGGCCGCGCGCCTGAAGCCATTCATCCTGCGCCGGCGCAAGGAGGACGTGGCCAAGGAGTTGCCCCCCAAGACCATCATCGTGCGCACGGTGGAACTGGAAGGCGGCCAGCGCGACCTCTACGAGACGGTGCGCACCGCCATGGACATCCGGGTCCGCGACGAGATCGCCGCCAAGGGCTTCAACCGCAGCCAGATCATCATCCTCGACGCCCTGCTCAAGCTGCGCCAGGTCTGCTGCGACCCGCGCCTGCTCAAGCTGGAGGCGGCGAAGAAGGTCGAGGAACGGGCCAAGCTCGACCTGCTCATGGCCATGCTGCCGGAGCTGGTCGACGAGGGCCGCAAGGTGCTGGTGTTCTCCCAGTTCACCTCCATGCTAGCCCTGATCGCCGAGGAACTGGTCGAGGCCGAGCTCGATTTCACCCTCCTGACCGGCGACACCGTCGACCGCGAATCCGTCATCGAGCGCTTCCAGGAAAGCGATGTACCGGTGTTCCTGATCTCGCTCAAGGCCGGCGGCGTCGGTCTCAACCTCACCGCCGCCGACACCGTGATCCACTTCGACCCCTGGTGGAACCCGGCGGTGGAAAACCAGGCCACCGACCGCGCCCATCGCCTCGGCCAGACCAAGAACGTCTTCGTCTACAAGCTGGTGGTGGCCGGCAGCATCGAGGAAAAGATTCTCGCCCTGCAGGAAAAGAAGGCCGAGCTCGCCGCCTCCGTGCTGTCCGAGGACGGCGCCGCCCTGAGCAAGTTCGGCGAGGCGGACATCCAAGCCTTGCTGGCACCGCTGCCGGCCCCGGCCAGATAAGCTTTGCTACCATTCGGGGATGTCCGCGGATAACCCCGATCCCAAGCTGCGCCTGCGCCCGCCTGATGATACAGGCCTCCCCAGGCCTGCCGGCCGGGCAGGAACCCGAGCCGCCGGCCCCCATCCAAACCGAGATCGATTTTCCAAAGGAAAAATCTTGAAGCGACTCCTGGCCACCCTCGCCGCCCTGGCCATCGGCGCCGGCGTACTCTGGTTCTGGCAACCCTGGCAGGGTAGCGGCGCGGCGCCGGCCTACCGCCTCGGCAAGATCGAGCGCGGCCCGCTCGCCGCCACGGTATCCGCCTCGGGCACCCTGGCGGCCTCGGTCACGGTCCAGGTCGGCTCCCAGGTCTCGGGCCAGATCAAGGAACTGATGGCCGACTTCAACTCCGCCGTGACCCAGGGCCAGGTCATTGCCCGCCTCGACCCGGCCAGCTTCGAGAGCCGCGTCGCCCAGGCCGAGGCCGACCTCCTGGCCGCCCAGGGCAACGTCGAGGTGGCGCGCGGCAACGTCCTCGCCCGCCAGGCCGAGATCAAGAAGGCCGAGGTCGCCCTGGAGGAGGCCCGGCGCAACCTGGAACGCAAAAAGGGCCTGGTGGCGCAAAACTTCATCGCCTCGGCCGAGCTGGACACCGCCGAGGCCGGCCATGACACGGCGCGCGAGGCCCTGGCCCTGGCGCGCGCCAACGACTCGGTGCAGTCGGCGCAACTGAAGAGCGCCCTGGCCCAGGTGGCGCAGAAGCAGGCCGCCCTGCGCCAGGCCCAGGTCGACCTGTCGCACACCGTGATCCGCTCGCCGGTAGCCGGCACCGTGATCAGCCGCAACGTCGACGTCGGCCAGACCGTGGCCGCCTCGTTGCAGGCGCCGGTGCTGTTCACCATCGCCCAGGACCTCTCGCGCATGGAGGTCAACATCGCGGTCGACGAGGCCGATGTCGGCCGGGTCCAGGTCGGCCAGAAGGTGCGCTTCACGGTCGACGCCTTCCCGGGCGAGCGTTTCCACGGCCAGGTGACCCAGATCCGCAAGGCGCCCCAGACCGCCAACAACGTGGTCACCTACAGCGTCATGGCCTCGGTCGACAACGCCGAACAGAAGTTGCTGCCGGGCATGACCGCCAACGCCAACCTGCTCACCGAGGAACGCAAGGATGTCCTCAAGGTCGCCAACGAGGCCCTGCGCTTCCGGCCGACCGAGAATGGCGGCGCACCGGTGAAGACCGGCATCCGCGACCGCGAGCCCGGACCGGGCGTGCCGGGCCGGGTCTGGCGCCTACAGGATGGCCAGCCGGTGGCCGTGCCGCTGCGCCTGGGCGTATCCGACGGCAAGTCGACCGAGATCCTGAAAGGCGAGCTAAGCGAGGGCACCGAGATCATCCTCGGCGCCGACGAGGCCGGCACCGGCAAGCGCCAGGCCCGGCCGTTCGGCATGGGGCATTGACATGGCGACGACAGACCCTTTCTCCCTCTCCCTTGAGGGGGAGGGCGGGGTGAGGCCGGCACGGCCGGCCATTGCCCAGGCAAAAAGAAAGACATGACCGTTTTCTCACCCCCTCTCCCCTACCCCTCCCCCACGAGGGGGGAGGGGACACAATGAGCGCCACGCTCATCGAGGTCACCGACCTCTCCCGCACCTACCACGTCGGCGAGGTCGAGGTACCGGCCCTGCGCGGCGTCAGCCTGACCATCGCCAAGGGCGAATTCGTCGCCGTCATGGGGCCGTCCGGTTCCGGCAAGTCCACCTTCATGAACCTGCTCGGCTGCCTGGACCGGCCCGACGGCGGCCGCTACATCCTGAACGGCGAGGATGTCTCCCGGCTCGACGCCGACCAGCTCTCGGGAGTACGCAACCGGGCCCTCGGCTTCGTGTTCCAGAGCTTCAACCTGCTGCCGCGCGCCGCCGCCCAGGAGAACGTCGAACTGCCCCTGGTCTATGCCGGCGTGCCGGCCGGGTTTGACGAGCCCGTGGCTGGCTGCGTGGATCCTGCCGGCGGCTCGGCCACCCCCGATTGCGGCCCGTACGACGACGGCCCCACGACGGCGACCATCACGTTCCGGTCGATCGTCCAGGAGACCTACGTCAACGGGACGACACCCGTGGTCGAGGGGGACGACCTGGGCAACGTGGCCAGCGTCACGGCACAGGTGCTCGATACGGGGACCCTCGATCCGACCGGCGGCGTGACCGGCGACGGCGGCACCGCCGCGGCGATCCCGGGCAGCAGCGCGTCGGTTGCCATCCCGCGCGGCACGCTCACCAAGTCCATCTATGCCATCAACGGCAACACCACGGTTCCGAGCCCGGCCCACCTCTCGCCCGGCGACACGGTGACCTACCGGCTGATCCAGACCTTCCCGAACAGCCGTACCGACGACTTCCAGGTGATCGACTACCTGCCGCTGCCTGTCCTGGCCGCGACCGAGATCACGGTCTTCGACCCGACGACGAGCGCCGCCGCCCCGCCGGCCGGCACTGCCAAGTACGGTCCCGACGACACCTTCCACCTCCTGGCCGGGGCCCCGACGCCCGTGGTCTCGACCAGTGCCGGCGCCAACAGCGTCACGTTCACCTACGGCGACTACGCCCTTGCCGCACCCGGTGCGGCATCCGTCGCGGACCTGCTGCTGACCGTGACGGCAATGGCCATCTGGCGCGCGCCCACCTTCGCCCTGATGGCCGATCTCACCCCTTCGCCACAGCGCTCGCACGCCCACTGGCCAGGCGAGAGCGGGGACAGGGCCTCGGCCGGCTCGCGCCAGTGCGCGCCGTCGTCGAACTCGCCGCAGGGGAACTCAGGTGGATCACCGAGTATCCGCTGGGTCATCTACTCCA
>JAAXVP010000019.1 GCA_013335435.1 Thiobacillus sp.
GGGGAGGGGGGGGGGTGAGGGTGGAGCAGGCGCGGTCTGCCCACCTGCAATGGGCTCTCCGGATGATTGGTGCCAATCTGGAAGGATTTTTTCAGCGTTTCCCAAAGCCAATCGCCTTGCTTCAACTGTGTCCAGTACGCCATCAAAACCCCTGCCATGGCTTGCTCACCCTCGGCTGCGGATCGAGCGTGAAATCCGCCCTTGCCCGGCTGAAATTTGGGTTGTAGAACGGGTCGTCCCGCAGCACTTCGGACCAACGTCGGCGCATGTAGCGGACCTCCCGGCTCGCCTGCCAGCGTCGGCGCAAGGACTTGTCCCGGCCACGCGATGGCGACTCATGATGATACAGCTCGGCATGGGGGGTCCAAACCACCTTGTGGCCGGCCTCGCGCACGCGCAGGCAATAATCCACATCATTGAAGGCGATCGGCAAGTGCCCCTCATCCAGGCCGCCCAGTTCGAGGTAGAGGCCGCGCCGGGTAACCATGCAGGCGGCCGTCACGGCCGACAGCTCCTGGGCCACGCTGGCGCGCCGGCAGTACCCCGGCTCGCCACCGCCCAGGCCGGCATGCAAGTGGTTGGCGGTACCGCCAACCCCAACCACGTCGCCGCCGTGCTGGACCCGGCCGTCCGGGTAATAGAGCTTGGCACCCACCACGCCGACCCGCTCCTGGAGCAGGTGACCGACCATCTCGTCCAGCCAGTCGGGCGCAATCACCTCGGTGTCGTTGTTGAGCAGGCAGAGCACTTCGCCGCGTGCCGCCTCGGCTGCACGGTTGTTCAAAGCGGCGAAGTTGAACGGCGCGCCGTCGCGCAGCACCCGCAGCGCGCCTTCCCGCCCTTCCATTTCGGCCAGATAGGCCAGGGTGGCCGGCTCGACGCTGCCGTTGTCCACCACCAGGACCTCATAGCGCGGATAGGTGGTGCGTTCGAACAGGCTATCCAGGCAGCGGCGCAGCAGGTCCAAGGCATCGCGGGTGGGCACGATGACGCTCACCAGTGGGGCCGGCTCGGGCAACCGGTAGCGCACCCGCCAGTGGCCCGCCTGGGTCACCGACACGCTGGCGCCCACGCCGCAGCGATCAAGGTGCTCGCGCACCGCGACCAGGGAGCGGGCATCCTGCTCGGCCAGGGCAGCGGCCGGGGCGAGGCCGCGATGCAGCAGCACGGCGGGCACGTGACCCACGGCGTCATTGGCGCCCTCGGCCACGCGCAGGAGCAGGTCGTAGAGGCCATAGGCGGCGTCGACCGGGCATGGTGCCCCGACCGCCCGGGCGGCATCGCCGCGCACGGCCACCGCATTGCCCAGGTAGTCGGTCGCGCGCAGGTGGGCGAGGGACCAGTCCGGCTTGAACCTGGGCAGGCAGTGGTGGCCATCCTGGCCGCACACGTCGTCGTCGGCGTAGATGAGCGGCATCCCAGGCTGCGCCAAGGCAACCACGGCGAACCAGTACAGGGCGTGCTCGGCCAGGCGGTCGCCCGGGCGCAGGAACACCAGCCAGTCCGATTCGCTCAGGCCATCCAGGCAGGTACTCCATTGATCGTGGTCGGCCAGGATGGCCACGGAGAAATCCCCATAAAGCTGGGCCGTCAGAGAGGCGCGGGTCGGCTCCCAGGCCTCCGCGCCGGGCGGCTCACCGGCGGCCAGTAGGCAGACGCGGAAGCGTGGCCGCTCGGCAAAGGCGCCGATATGGCGCGCGATGGCCGCGCGGTCGGCGTCGGCCAGGCCGGCGGCGGCTTCCAGCCAATCGGGATAGCGCGCCAGCGGCAGGGCGGGCGGGCGACGGGAAAACCAGGCCATGGGCATGCGATTCATGCATCATTCCCGCGCCAACGGGAATCCAGTGCCTTGGTTGGGCTGGACTCCCGTCGGCGCGGGAACGGCGGAACCCGGTGAATCCGTCTTTCCATGGCGGATCAGGGACAGCGCATGGGCGAGCCTTCCAGCTCGATGCCGGTGCCGGACACCACCACGGAAACCAGGTCGCCGGCATTCGGCCCACGCCCCGGCTCGCAGGGCCAGGAGAAGGCGCAGTCGCGACCGAACTTCTCGGCCAGGTCGGGCCTCGGCCGGTCGGCCGTCACGGTAGCCCGGCGCTCGCCGTTCACCCTGACGTCCAGGGCGACCGGCTCCGGCATATCGGCCAGGCGCGCCCAGCCGCTCACCACCCTGCCGGTCGCCTGGTCGAGGTGGCCGTGCAACTGGTCGTAATCGAGCGGCGGGATGTCGACGGCAGCGCCAGGCCACCCGGCACGCCTCGCCACGGCGGCCGCGTACAGTTCCAGGTCGTGACGGATCAGGGGATGGAGCGCCGCCATCAGGCGGGGATCGGCCGCAGACATGCCGTACTTGTCCTCTTGCACGTTCTCTGACGGCAAGGTCGCGGGAGGGGCAAGGCCCAGCGCGCGGGCAATCCCGGCCAGGCCATCCTGCAACTCCTCGACCACCCCGAAGGCATCCAGGCGGCCCAGCCGGGCCTTGGCCGACTGCACATCCCCTTCATTGACCGGCCCCTGATTGCGGCCACCGCGCAGGTAGCGCACCTGGGGGTTGTCCAGCAGGGCGTGCTCCTCCGGACCCAGCCCGGCCACGAACCCCGCCATCTGGCCCGCGTTGCCGAGATCCAGGCCGGCCAGCTTGCCGGCCAACCTGGCAATGTAGGGCGGATGCGCGGCCAGGCGCGCCGCTTCGGCAGACTCGGCCAACCGGCGTATCCAGGCCAGGTGGGAGACGACCTGAGCGCGCGGATCGCGCAGGAAGGTGAAGGTAAAACAGTCGCCGAGGTCCAGCTTGTCCCGGAATTCCCGGTACATGATGTGGCCGGACAGGAAGGTCTTATCCGTCACCAGCCGGGCACGGGCCTCGTCGTCTCGCCAAGCCAGGTCGCTTTCGATGTGCAACGCGCAGCGCTCTCGACCGAGCCGATCCAGGAAATACCGGTTCACGGTGCTGCCGGCCGCCTTGGCGATATGTATGAATACGATGTTCATCCGTTACAGGGCAATCGAGAAGTCCACCCTCGCCCGGGACAGGTTTGGGTTGTAGTAGGGATCCGCCCGGAGGGCATCTCCCCATTTATCCTGCATGAACGCGATTTCCCGCTCGAACCGCGCTTGCTTCTCGGGCGTGTCCTCCGTTCCACGGCTCACCGATTCATGATGATAGAGCTCGGCATAGGGCGTCCACAGGTTGCGGTATCCGGCCTGGCGCACCTTAAGGCAAAAGTCCACGTCGTTGAAGGCCACGACAAGGTTCTCCTCGTCCAGGCCGCCCACCGCCTCGTACACCTCCCGGCGCACCAGCAGGCAGGCGGCCGTGACCGCGGAATAGTTCTGGGTCACCAGCAGGCGGGCGAAATATCCCGGTGAAGTCGCCGGCGCGTGCTTGTGGACATGGTTCGCCACCCCGCCGATGCCCAGTATGACACCACCGTGTTGCAGGGTGTCGTCGCCATAGTAGAGCTTGGCTCCGACGCAGCCGATGTCCGGCCGGCAAGCCTGGCTCACCATCTCGCCCAGCCAGTCGGGGCCGATCACCTCGACGTCGTTGTTGACCAGGCCGATCACACTTCCCCGTGCATGGCGCACGCCCAGGTTGTTGAGTGCCGAAAAGTTGAACGGCCGCTCGTCGCGCACCACCCTGACCCGGCCGTCTTCACGCTGGATGGCGTCGAAGAAGGCCAGGGTGTCCGGCTCCACGCTACCATTGTCCAGGATGATGATCTCGAAGTTGGTATAGGCGGTCCGGTCCAGGATGCTGCGCACGGCCACCTCGGTGACCGCCTTCTGGTCCCGTGTCGGCATCAATAGGCTGACGAACGGCGCCGGCTCCGGCAGCGGCCAGCGCACCCGGTAGGTGTTGGGCACCGCCGCCGACTCGACAGCCACGCCTTTCGGCCCGTGCTCGGCGAAATAGTCCCGCAGCGCCTTGATGCCGGCCTCGGTGGTGTAGTTCTTCTCCCCGGCCGTCATGGCCGTGGAACCGGCCACCGCCCGCCAGTGGTAGAGCACGCGCGGGACATGGACGATCTGCTCCGCCCGCACGTGGGGCAGGCAGCGCAAGAGCAGATCCTGATCCTGGCTGCCCTCCACGCCGAGCCGGAAGCCGCCGATCCGTTCGAGCAGGTCGCGTCGGTACACGCCGAGGTGGGAGACATAGTTCTGGGACAGGAACAGGTCCGGGTTCCAGTCGCACTTGAAATGGGGCTCGAACCGCCGCCCCTCGGCGTCGATCTTGTCCTCGTCGCTGTAGACGACGGCGGCATCGGGATGGTCAGCCAACGCCAGGGCAACGTGGCAGAGGGCATCTTCGGCCAGTGCGTCGTCATGGTCCAGCAAGGCCACGTAGTCCCCCGTGGCGAGGGCAAGGGCGGTATTCGAGGCCGCCGAGATGTGACCGTTCTCGGCCCGGAAGGCCACCCGAATGCGTGGATCGACGGCTTGATACTCCTCCAGGATGGCCCTCACCTCCGGATTCGTCGAGGCGTCGTCGGCGATGCACAGTTCCCAATGGTCATACAGCTGGCCTCGGACCGACTCGATGGCCTGGCGGAGAAAACTGCCCTCGGTGTTGTAGGTGGGCATGACCACGGACACCCGCGGCCTGCGTGCGAGCGCGCCGACTCGGGTACGGAGGTGCGCCCGATCCGCCTCGCTCAGGGTGTCGTGCTTGGCGACCCAGGCGACATAGGCCGCTGCCGCATCTACGCTGTCCCCCAGATAATTCCGCAGTTCCCCGACCCGGCGATAGGCACCCTGCAAATCCCACAGCACATCCCGCCAGCGCAGGCCGTGCCGGGCCCGTCGCATTGGGTCCAACGACCGCACCATAGGGATGACCCGGACTAGCATCCGGACAACCCTCTCCAGGAAGCCGATCCGGTACATGCGGATAGGCCCCTGGGACAGGCGCCCCTTGCATTGCATGGGGTCCCAGCGCAGGCCACGCACCCCCTTCGGTAGACGGACGATCTCCAGGACCCGGCCCTTCATGCTGACCGGCAGGACGAGCGCCGTTTCCTCGCTCATGCCGTGGCCAGTGTCATAGTACAACTTCGATGTAAGGTCGGCGCCCTCCCTTGCTAGGCTGGTATCTACGGCAACCCATCCAAAGGGAAATTTGCCATCGTTATCAATCAATAAAAAACCCGGGTCGTCACCAATTGACTCCAACGGCCACACAAGGTCGTTAGTCAGCCTTAGATACTGATTTGGCACCAGCCGAAACAAATAATTCCTTTTAAGAAATTTCGCCAACACAATACATAATCAAAATATAAATATGCTAAAGCTTTCGAAGCCACAACGACCCACCTGTATTTTTCAAATACATTGGGCAGGTTTGCTCGATAAGCTCCCGCTGCGACAAACCAAACATGTCATTAAAGAAAATTACCTGGTACCGCCCGCTCATCAGTAATGCTCTTATGACATAACACTCATTCCAAGAGAAATTCTTATTCAACACCCAGTCCGGCGGGTATTCAAAACCGCGAAAGATATCATGAAAATGCACAACCACACCTGACGCAAGAGCCGGCAGTATCGAAAACAATTCATAGTGGACATCACTACCCGTTTTCATTACATGAGTTGAGTCAATAAATAAAATATCCCCATCAACAAGCTCTTTAAATTCATCTATAGTGACCGATTGCACCATCGACTCTAATACCCGAACATTTTCCGCATCTGCTGGCCTCAGCAGAGACATTAGTAACTCTGGATACGGCTCGATACAGGTCAGTTCAAACCATTCGCCCACCTTTAGTTCATCTCGCGTATCGAGCATACAAGCAGTAGAAAATCCCGAACCAATTTCAATAATCCTCTTTGGCTTAAGCGCATGAATCATTGCCCGCAAAACAATGCCATCAGCATAAGAAAACGTTGGATTATCAGAGAAGTAGCGACCGCGTCCGCGCACCTCGTCAAACTTGATATTAGAGAAGCTCTCGATGTTATCAAACCAGAACTTCCGCATTAAATTTATGTCAATATCAATATCTCCAATATCACCACACCCCCATGAGCGATCGTAATACTCCCTGACAACATGAGGATCCACGATAGGAGAATAGAAATGACCTGGCGGCACCCACATCGGCACCCGTGTCTTGTCCATAAATTCCTTCGACTGAACAAAAGCAGCCAACACATCCCCCTCTGACATACCGCGTTGGAGTTGCGTAACCCAATACTCCAACCCATCATTCTCTGGCTCTCGACGCATTACTCCCTTAAATAAATTAGCAACATACGAATAATAATAAGATTCATCCTTAGATCGCCCATTCATAACAAACGCCCGCCCCAATCGAACCACTGTCCCACGAACTTAACAAAATAAGCGATTACAGAGGTGCTCGCCCCCAGTAACCCTCATCATAACTGTAACCATACGCATCCATTGTGGCTGAGCAAACTTCTTTAAATATACCCTTCTGTTCTTCCGACCATTTCATTTCATCAAACACTAAGGGAACATACTCAGCACTGCTACGCTCCGGGAACTTCTTTGAAAAATAATCGCGCAGACTACCGGCTTCCGTTTCACTCAAGGACAAATAGGAAGCAATCTGTTTCGCGAAAGAATCCGGATTATGTGCCATGTCAATTTGGTCAAGCTCCAAATAGCTAGGAACACAATCACGGACCCTCTTCCACTCAAGCATGCAGTCACTCCACTCGCTGCACAAATTTCCAAAATCCTCGGCGGGGAACTTCCTGCACTTCGAGAAGACATTTTCCAATCCGCGGCGCCGACAAAATATCACCTTAACGTTTGGCCAGACGCTGTGAAGTAGTGGTGCCACACGAATTGCGTCGATTGTTGGAGTTTTTTCGGCAAAGTCATAATTACCGTACAATCCCTTGTACAGACTTTGAACAAGACGAAAAATTTCATCAAGCACATCATCCCTTGACAGATGCGCGACTTCTGCCTCTGCATTTACTGCATTTTGAGCGCCCGCCCAAAAGGTCTCCACTGCGTTGAATAAGTGCAAGAGCAGGGGCGAAACGTGGCCTTCGCCGCCCCCACGGTAACGTTGGCTACTTAACAGCGCCAACTGCACCGCGGAGGTCCCCGATCTGGTCGTACCGAGCACAAAAACTGGTGATATTTCGCTTTTAGCCATACAATTTTATTAAGTACGTAGTAACGCAAAATCTAACTGAGATACAATTTTTCATGATAGTTTTTGAAAAGCTCATCTACGGTTATCAAAGCTTTACTGAATGGGTTCTCCCACTCACCTACTCTAACAACTTTAATAGCCTCCCCAAGCGCTCGCATAAGATCGCTTTGAGATCCACTTTGAAACAAGAACGCCCCCTTACATTCCCTAATTCTTTCTAAAACAGCCGGGAAATTTGCGCACACCACAGTCTTCTTCGCGTGCACCGCCTCATCAACTGTAAGACAATAAGTCTCCGGCCAAATTGACGGAATCACAACCAGATCGATATCAGAAAAAACCCGCTCAAGATCGGTTGCCGAATATGGCCCGCGCAATACCACCTTCAACGACGTGGAGTTTACTTGTGCCACACGTCGCTCTAAGACCTCGCGATATCCAAGATCAACCAAGTTACCAAATATGTGCACCTCAATCGAATGAGCGTAACCGCCAGTCTCTCTCATCAAGTCATCGACAGCGCCTAATAACAGATCTACACCCTTCACGGCATGTACTTGGCCGATAAATCCTATTACGAGACGCCGTTTCTTATTTGCATTTCGCGCCCCACCTCGCGGGTCGTCCCGCTTAAGGGGACCATTTTCGATTACCTTAACCGGGCATCGCAAAGACAGATTTTTGTCGAGGATGTCGCGCGCATAGTTGCTAACAGCCGAAACTCCATCAAATATAGATAAGATATCCTCGACGAACGCTCTTCGGTGTTCAAAATAGTCAAGACGCTCATTGGGAAAACATTTCTGACATGAAATAGCATGCACCTTGTCACATATCCCACCATCATGCTTTCGGAGCAAATGCCCATTGTTTTGGCAAATTGGGAGAAATTCATGGAGTGTAAACACTAACCGTGTGTTTGGCATGGCCGCGCGTAAGGCGGGAAAGAAATCCAAGCCAAAGGCCAAGAAATGGTGTACATGAATTACGTCTGGCGCCAAGCTCTTAAGAAGCCTAATAATTTCTAATTGACCCTTGACGTCAAAATTAGTGTGAAAGCGATAATCATAACGTTGACAGACGTATACAAATTCGCTCTTACCCACCTCCACCAATCGACTCGACTGTGCGGTACGGAGGGGCTCCACTTGTAAGTCCGATGCAATAAACAATGTGTTATCAAAACCGTATTTGCTACCGGCACACTGAAACAGATCGTAGGCGATTCGCTGCTGCCCCCCCGGCACCTTGCTCGGGTGAAGGAAGCATAAATAGGCAATTTTCATGGCACGCACCCAATCATGCCACGCTCACCCATCATAAACGTGACTAAGTTTGCTGCGTTTATCGCACGCAGAGGCAGGTTGACGGCTTTTGCACCGCTGCTTTCAAAGTGGGTAACCTGTAGCGCCGGGCTTAACACACACTTAATCCCTCGCGCACGAGCCCTTCGGGCAAGATCGCAATCCTCATGGTACGCATAAAAATAGTCTAGTGAAAACGGCCCCAAGGACCTTAATGTATTCGCTTCCGCAACCAGACAAGCCGCACCGAAATAGTCGACCTCTTTTCGCACGATAACAGGCTGCAACGTATTTCGTCCTAACAGACGAGTTTGTAGAATCTCCAGTTGCTGACCATTCACGCAACTCTCCACGCGGTCGTGCACGAGTCCTGCATGTTGAATGGATCCCCAAGGGTTGAGCTGATATGCTGCCAGAATCGCCTGCCCAGCATTGGTTTCTCGCTCTATTTCCGAAAAATCGAGATTTTCAAACCGCAAATCGGTGTTGCTAAGCATTACTAATCTGCCCTTGGCTTTTGTTGTCAAAAAATTCATTCCTCCACCAAAACCAATATTGTGTTTAGAAGAAAAAACCGATACAGCCGTCCCGTAAGCCGCCCTACACCACTCAGCCGCAGACCTTATATCGTCAATATCAAAACCGCCGTTAACTAGCAACAAGATCTCCGACGTTACTTTTTCAGAAGTTGCCGCCATTAGACTAACAAGGAAGGGTTTTAATAGCTCAGCACCTCCCAACAATACTGCGCAGACCGACAGATCAATATCGGAATCGCAAGCACCCCCGTATCCAAAGTGCATAGGCTCATCGGAGCCAAGCAGCCGCATCGGGGAGCGCAAGCTACTTAGAAAATCATAGTGTTTGCTGAATATATACACCAACTCATCATACGTAAGACGGGCTTGAAGTAGATTAAATGTCGACTGAATAAAGGCCTCTAGCGGCAATTTTTTTGGCACAAGAGAGCCCACTAACAGGCGCTCGCCGTCACGCAGCATAATTTGAATTTGCCCACCAAATTCAGCGTCTGCCAATCTGAACAGCAGCACAAATCCATGAAGCGTTTCTTTAACGGGAACATCCAAGTGGATTGCTACGTCGTCGCGCCAATAACTTATGTGCGAGACTGAAACAGCGCAAAACAGTTTGTCGCTCGCCTTCACGACAGCACAAGGATGTGACAGGGGAATTTCGGACCAACCTTCTATGATTACAAATTCGTCACAGTAGCTTGCCGAATCAAAGAAATATTTTTGCGCATAATCAACGTTTTTTGAGAACAGCCGTCGTTCGTTAACGCCATGGTTCAAAAAGTGCGCAAGGCGATACGGTTCACGTTCTAACCCAGACACCCTACTCAAATCGGGGTTTAGTTGAATGTATGTTTCGCCATCCCATCCCAAGCTTGCTTTGATTGGTGCGATCTTTTCGTTAGTTAGGTAGTCCATTTTCCGCTCAACAGCCATACAACCACCTCGACCTATCACCCCATCATCGTCTGGGCGAGTTTTCGATAACGCAGCATCAGTCTTTTGCTCGGTCTCGTAATCAGAATCTAATTTCACCGACAAAAATATCTCGTGCAAGCTCGATTTTTGGTCTTTTGCAGCGCAAAAAATGCGCTCAATGAACGACGTCATCAATTTTCTTGACTGGCTTTTCATTAGCCTCCCCCAGCGAAAACACCACAAAAGATAAAGATATCGAGCCGGCAACCTGAGAGTCAGAACGCTGTTGTTGGAGTCGCCATCGTGGTCAGCACCGTTAACGACATCGGCCGTAGCTCATCAAAGATCCAGAATCACTTTCGCCGCGATAGCGATCTGATAAATGATCTGGCTGATGCCGCGTGTAACCTCGATGCTCTTGGTCTGCACCTTCGGCAGGACGAGTATCTCGTCGCCCGGCTTGACCACGACATTGCCACTTCCGTTGCTGAAGAAGCTCCACGCGCCCCCGTTGACATCCTCGAAGCTGCCATCGCGGTGGGCGACTAGGACGCGCGAGGTGTCGGCGCTTTGCGAGTAGCCGCCGGCACGCTTGATGTAGCCCTGTAGATCCAGCTTGGTGTCGTGGGCGATGGCATTGGGGAAGACCACTTCGCCGCTCACCAGGACCAGGCCGTCTTGCTTGGGCACGCGCAGGACATCGCCGTTTTCCAGCAGCAGTTCGTCGCGTTGGGCTGCCTGGGCGATGATGACCTGTCCGCTGGGGTCGATCTTCTTGGCCCGTTCCGCCCATTGCAGCATGAGGTCAGCCTCGTCCTTGCGCAGGCGTGACTCTTCGTTGGTGGCCGAGCGCGCGGTCAGCACACTGGTTTCCAGGCTCTTCAGGGCGGCGGCCAGCATTTCTCTCTGACGCTCGCGCACGCTTTGGCGGAAGAGTTGGATGTTGGCGGCGTCGGAACGGGCGGAATACTGGATGTTCTTCATCAGTTCGCCGAGGCGCGAGCCGTAGGGGAGTACGTATTCCTGCGGGCTCTGGTGCTCGCCTTCGACCCGGACGGTGATGGTGCCCGGCTTCTTGTCGGCGGTGAACTCGACCAAGTCGCCGTTGCGCACGGCGATCTCGGCCGCGCGTTCAAGCGGGTAGTACTCGACGTTCATCACCGTGCCGGTGTTGCGCACCACCCGGACGTGGGTGGCCTGGGCCAAGGGCTTGGCCAGGCGAATCAGCTCGGCCACCGTACGCTTCTGCCCGGCGGGGAACTCGAAGCGCTTGGCGTTCTCGGCCAGGCCGCTGACCTTGACGGTGTCCTGCCGGTGCTGGACGAAGATAACGTCGCCGTCGGCCAGTTGGGTCAGCGGCATGGTGCCGTCGAGCAGGAAGTCGTACAGGCTGGCAGTGGCGCGCACCTGCTGGCCGCGCTTGACCTGGACGCCCAGGAAGGAGCCGCGTTCGGGGTCGATGCCGCCGGCCTGGTCCAGGTAGTGCAGCAGGCTGTCCATGGAGGTGCCATTGTAGAGGCCGGGGCGATGCACGAAGCCGCTCACGAAGACGCGTACCGGCTGGGCGCCGGCCAGGCTGGCATAGCTGTAGACGTTGGCGCGGAAGACCTGGCGCACCGCGGCCTCGACCTTGGCGTGCAGATCCTTGTTGCGCACGCCGAGCACCTTCACGGGGCCGACCTTGGGCAGGAAGATGTTGCCCTGGGGGTCGACAGTAAACAGGGCATCGGCCTCGAAGGCCCCCCACAGGCGGACCTGGAGCTGGTCGCCGATGGCCACGGCATAGTCCGGGTTGAACTGGGTGGCGCCCTTGTGGGCGAAGGCGCCGGTAAACAGGTTGGCGCCGAATACGTCGCTCTTCAGGTTGACCGAGTAGTCGAACTGGGGCGGCGACTGCGGAGACTGTTCGGCCACCGGCATGGCGGCCTGGAGGGCGGCCGGCGCGGGTGTCGGGCTGGCCGCGGCAGGTTCGGCAAGGACGATGGCCAGGGCCACCGTTAGCATGAAACGGAAACCGGCGAATGCCTTATGGCTTTGTCGTCCCCGCACAGACTGGGACTTATTCCAGTCCGGCTGGATTCCCGCCTGCGCGGGAATGACGAAATCCATGGCGGCACCGCTACACGTCGTCTGATCCGGATTCACTCCGGTGCGGGAATGACGGCCACGCAACCGCTGCATGGCTGCCTGGAGTCCGTCAGTGATGAATCGCTCGGTCGTTTGCCAGGTTTGTCGCATGTTCGTCGCTCGAATGGGTTCCGGGGCGGGTCTGGTCATCGTTCAGTCCCGGTGATCCTGGATGGTGGCGATCACCAGCAGGACGATGCCGTAAAGGAGGAAAAGCCCCACCAGCAGGGTGGCAAGGTCATACAGGCGCATGGGGTAGAGTGCGGTTTCGGGCTTGGCGGGCGATTCGATCACCACCAGGTTCTTGATCTTGCGGCTGGCCTCGATGCGGGTCGACTCCACCGCTGCCAGGGCGGCCTTGTAGGACTCCTCGGCGAAACCGGCCTCCAGGCTTAGGTTGTGGAACTCGGAGGCAAGCCGGTTCAAGCGGTCGCCCTTGCCCGAGGCCACTTTCTGCTGCTCGATCTCCCTCTGCGCCTTGAGGGCGCCGATCTCGTTGCGCAAGCTGATGACCGCCGGGGCAGTGTCCTGCATGAAGGCGAGCATGGCCTTCAGTTCCGCCTCCTTGCGCGCCACCTCGGCATCCAGCTGGCCACCCAGGCTAGCAGCGGCCTGGGCCTGGGCCATCGGGTCGAACACGCCATATTTGTTTTGGAACGCCAGCAATCGGTTCTTGGCCTCGCGCAGGCGCTCGCTGGCCTTGCGCAGCTCGGCTTCGGCGAACGCCAGTTGCTCGCGCGCCAGGCGGTGCGATATCTCGTTCACAAAGCGCTCGCTCTGGCCCAGTATCTCGGCATTGGCGGCCTGTGCCAGGGCGGGGTCGAAGGCCTGGACGCTGACCGTGAGTAGGCCGTTGACCTCGTCGAAATGCACCGCCACCCGGTTGCGGTAATACCGGAGGAACCACTCCTGGCTGGTGCCGCCGTAAAGCCGGTAGATGAAATCCATCTGCTCCGACTCGTAGGCCTTGCGCAGGCCCAGCTTGGCGTCCAGGTGCCTGAGCATGTCCAGGGAGAGGACATACTGCTGCAGGTAGAGGGTTTCTTCTCGGGAGGGCGAATTGAGCCCGCCCAGCAGGCCACCCAGGCCGGACAGAGCTGAAGCCACCTCTCCGGACTGCCGCACCGTGACTACCGATTCGCTCACATAGCGTTCGGCAGCGAAGACGCTGAAATAGAGGGCGGCCAGCAGCATGGGGGCGATCACGATCCAGAAGAGCAGGCTTTTTTTGGCTTTATCGATCATTTTTCGGGTGCATCCGGGGTCAGGCCGCCTTCTTCTCGGCGGGCGGCTGGGTCATGTCCTGGTAGGCGCGTATGCCCTCCTGAACGTTTTCGTACAGGATGGCCCGGCCGTGTTGCACTAGGACGACGATAGTGCAAAGGCGCGCGATGTCGGCCATGTTGTGGGAGACCAGGATGACGTTGGCCCGCCCCAGGCGCTCCTCCAGCACCTTCTGGCTTTTGGCCCGGAAGCTGGCATCGCCCACTGCCATGACCTCGTCGATCAGGTAGTAGTCGAAGTCGAACGCCATGCTCATGCCGAAGTTCAGGCGCGAGCGCATGCCGGAGGAATAGGACTTCACGGGCTGGTCGAAATACTCGCCGATCTCTGCGAAGTCTTCGACGAAGCGGATCTTCTGGCGCATCGCCTCGCCCGCCACGCCGTACAGCCGGCAGACGAACTTCACCCCGTCTCGGCCGGTGAGGGAGCCCTGCAGGCCACCGACCAGGCCGACCGGCCAGGAGATGCGCTTGTCGCTGAGCACCTGGCCGCGGTCCGGGGTGTCGATACCCCCGATCAGGCGCAGCAGGGTCGATTTGCCGGCGCCGTTGCGACCGATCAGGCCGATGCTGGCGCCTTCCGGAAAGCTGAAGTTGAGGTCGCGGAAGACGTAGTGACGCTCGCCGCCCTTGAGGATGTAGGACTTGGTCAGGTTGCGCAGTTCGATCATGTTGCCAGGAGCGCGAAGCGCTTGCTGCGATACCAGGCCAGGCCCAGATACAGGAAGACCAGGGTGACCATGGCCATATAAGGCAGACTGATCCCTGGTTCCAGCCGGTAATGATCGAAGAAAGCGGCGCGCATCAGCTCGATGCCCTGGAGTACCGGGTTCCAGACCAGCAGGGCACGGACCTCGGCAGGCACGATGGTGAGCGGGAACATCACGCCGGATATGAAATACAGGGGCAGGAAGGCTATCCGGATGACGATCCGGGCCTCGTTGATGTAGTGGGCGATGACGCAGAACACCATGCCCATGCCAAGCCCAATGAGCACCATGGTGGCGAACAGGGCGACGAACAGGAAGGGATCGCGCAGGGGCACGCCAAGGCCGAGCAGGGCCATGCCCAAGAGCAGGATGGCGAGCACGATGGCGGACAGGAAGCTCTCCAGGAGCGCGCGCGCCACGAAGGTATCGATGGGCTTGACCTGCTTGAAGGAGAACAGTGCGCGGTTGGCCTCCACGCCTTCCATGACGTGCAGGGCGATGTTGCGGAACAGGAAGAACGGGATCAGGCCGGTGACCAGGAAAACGGGGAAGTCGACCCCGCCCGCGATGTGGCTGCCGAACTGGGTGAAGATGTAGCTCAGGATGGCCATATGGGCGAGCGGCTCCACCAGCATCCAGACATAGCTGAGCTTGTAGGAACCGAATCGGGTCTTCAGCTCGCGGATGAAAAGTGCGAAAACCACCGATTTTTGAATCTGCCAAGGCGTGCGTGTCATGCCCCGGTCTCGCTTCGCCTCATGATTTATTCTCCCTGTAGTATGTACTACCTAGCCCCGGCCTTAAACTGGACTTAAGGTGCTGTGGCATCGTAGCATAGCCGTCACAGTCATAGCCAGACAGTATACATATCCCGGCATCCTCGCCGAACTGGCTGAGATCAAACACAAAACGACACCGGGGTGGTGACAATGCGGATGGGATCAATCAGCTCGCCCAAACCTCGCCTTACATTCGAGGCAGGCGAGCGCACATGGGCGCACCAGGCCTTGGAATCCATATCTCCGACGGCGGATTTATGAAAATCGCTATAATCGGCATGGCCTTCCGGTTTCCCGGCGACATCCATTCGGAAGCGCGCTTCTGGGAGGCCCTGCGCAACGCCGAGGACCTGGTCACCACGGTCGACAGCACGCGCTGGGGCACCGAGTTCTACCAGCACCCGCGCCGCGCGGAGCCGGGCCGCAGCATCACCTTCGCCGCCGGCCAGTTGTCGCGCATCGACGAGTTCGACGCCCAGTTCTTCGGCATCTCGCCCCGCGAAGCCCGGCAGATGGACCCGCAGCAGCGCATGCTGCTGGAACTGGCCTGGGAAGCGCTGGAGGACGGCGGCCAGTTGCCGGAACGTCTCGCCGGTAGCGATTGCGGTGTTTATGTCGGCATTTCCGGCCTTGACTACGGCGGTCGCGTGGGGGATGACATCAGCGCCATCGACGCTTATTTCATGACCGGCAACACCCTCAGCATTGCCGCCAACCGCCTTTCCTACGTGTTCGACCTGCGCGGGCCGAGCATGGCCATCGACACGGCCTGCTCCTCGTCCCTGGTGGCCCTGCACCAGGCCTGCCAAAGCCTGCGCAACGGCGAGTCGGGCATGGCTCTTGCCGGCGGCGCCCACCTGCTCATGCATCCTTATCCGTTCGTCGGCTTCACCAAGGCCGCCATGCTTTCCGCCGCTGGCCGCTGCCGCACCTTCGATGCCGAGGGCGACGGCTACGTGCGCGCCGAGGGCGGTGCCATCCTGGTCCTCAAACCCCTGGAGACGGCGTTGGCGGACGGCGACCATGTGCATGCCGTCATCCTGGCCAGCGGCGTCAACACCGATGGCTACAAGAGCGGCCTCACCATCCCCAGCCCGACCGCCCAGGCCGAGTTGATGCGCGCCTGCTGCAGCCGCGCCGGCGTGGCCCCCGCCGACATCGCCTACATCGAGGCGCACGGCACCGGCACGGCCGTGGGCGACCCGATCGAGACCGCCGCCATCGGCGCCGCCATTGGCCAGGCCAGGTCGACGCCGCTCTACGTCGGTTCGGTGAAGAGCAACCTGGGCCATCTGGAACCGGCCTCGGGCATGGCCGGCCTGGTCAAGACGGTGCTGTGCCTGAAGGAACGTGCCCTGCCGCCCTCCCTGCACCTCAAGACGCCGAATCCCCACATCGACTTCGAGGCGTTGAACCTGCTTCCGGTGACCGAACTCACCCCGCTGGCCGGCACCACGGCGCCCTTGTGCATGGGCGTCAACTCGTTCGGCTTCGGCGGCGCCAACGCCCATGTCCTCCTGGAGGAGGCCCCGACGGGCTGCCGACCCGAGGTCAGGGCAGCGACCCCGCCCCTGTTCCTGTCCGCCCGTCACCCCGAGGCCCTGAAGGCCCTGGCCGGCCGCTACGCCGACCGACTGGCCGACGGCACGGCCTACTACGACCTCGCCCATGCCGCCGCGCATCGGCGCCAGCGCCTGGACCAGGGCCTGGCGGTCACCGGCGCCGATCCGGCCGAGGTCGCCGGCCGGCTGCGCCAGTGCGCCGCCGGCACCACCCCCCGGGGCTGCGTGCGCGAGGACCGGATCGGCGCGCCGGTCCGCGTCGCCTTCATCTATTCCGGCAACGGCGCCCAATGGCTCGGCATGGGCCGCAGGCTGCTGGCCGGCGACACCACGTTCCGGACCGCGGTCGAGGAGATCGACGCCCTGCTGGCCCGCCACGGCGACCTGTCCATCGCGGCCGAACTGGTGGCAGAGCCCGGAGCCTCGCGTTTGCACCTGACCGAGGTGGCGCAACCGGCGTTGTTCGCCGTCCAGGTCGGCGTCACCCGCATGCTGCGCGCGCGCGGCCTCGAGGCCGAGGCCGCCCTCGGCCACAGTGTCGGCGAGGTCGCGGCCGCCTGGGCCATGGCGGCATTGAGCCTGGAACAGGCCGTGCAGGTCATCCACGAACGCAGTGCCGCCCAGGCCGAAACCCAGGGCGCCGGCCGCATGGCGGCGGTCGGCCTGGCCGCGGCCGAGGCCGAGCACGCCATCGCCGAGGCCGGATTGACCGCGGAACTGGCCTTCGCCGCCTACAACAGCCCCGGCGCGGTCACCCTGTCCGGCTCCCTGGCCGCCCTGGAAAGCCTCCAGGCCAAGTTGGCCCCGCGCGGAGTCTTCTTCCGCCTGCTCGACCTCGACTACGCCTTCCATAGCTGGCACATGGACGGTCTCAAGCCCCGCATCCTGCGCGACCTGGCCAACCTGGCGCCAACCCGCGGCACTGGCCGGTTCATTTCCACCGTCGCCGGCACCGAGATCCCGGGCGACCAGCTCGACGCCGCCTACTGGTGGCGCAACATCCGCGAGCCGGTGCAGTTCGCCATGGCCGTCAACCACTTGGCCGAACAAGGCTTCCAGGTGTTAGTGGAGATCGGCCCGCACGCCATCATGCAGCGCTACATCGCCGATTGCCTGGCCGCTGCGGACCGGGTCGGACGCGTCCTGGCCACCCTGAAGCGCGACGACGACGACGCCGACCGCATCGATGAAACTGTCTGCCGTGCCCATCTGCTTGGCGCCGAAGTGGACATGAAGGTCTGGTTCCCGGCTCCGGGCCGTCACGTCAGCCTGCCCGGCTACCCCTGGCAGCGCGAGCGCTACTGGCATGCCTCGACCAGCGAGGGCTACGCCCTGTTCGACCGCGTGCGCAGCCACCCCTTGCTCGGCTATCGCCTCAAGGATTCCGAGGCGTCCTGGGAAAACCAGCTCGACCCCGAACTGCTACCCTGGCTGCGCGACCACGTGGTGGGCGGCGCCATGGTCCTGCCCGCCGCGGCCTACGCCGAACTGGCACTGGCGGCCTCGGCCCGGCAATACGGCGGCAGCCGCCATGACGTCGAGGAACTGGAGATTCGCCTGCCCATCGTCCTCGAAGCGGAAGTCGCCCGCACCTTGCGTTTCGAGCTCGACCCGCGCGACGGCACGTTCCGGATCACCAGCCGGCCACGCCTGAGCGACGAGGCCTGGAGCGTCCATGCCGTCGGCCGCCTGCTCGGCCCCGTGCTAGCCGAGATGCCAACGTCGGAACTGCTCGCCGACCTTGGTGCCCCGGCCTTAACGGCAGCACGGCATTACCAACTGTGCCGCGACCTGGGTCTGGACTATGGCCCCGCCTTCCAGGGCATGCAGGCCGCCTGGCTGGATGGCGATGACCTGATTACCCGCATCGAACTACCCAAGGCCGCCGGCGACGACGCCCTGCTCCTCCACCCGGCCCTGGCCGATGCCTGCTTCCAGAGCCTGCTGGGCCTGCGCCAGGAAGACGAGCAGCGCCAGACCACCTACCTGCCGGTACGCATCGGCCGCCTGCGCCTGTATCGGGCGGGCTCACGGCCGAGCCATTGCCGCACACGCATGGTTCGGCGCGGCCCGCATTCCCTGCTGGCTGAGTTCACCCTGTTCGATGCCGACGGCCATGCCGTCGCCCGCCTGGAAGATTGCCGCTTCCGGGCCGCGCAACTGGCCGCGCGGACGCGGACGGCGGAATGGGTCAACTGCGCCGAGCTGAAGCCGCGCCAGGTCCTCGACTCACCCCTGGCCGCCAGCCCAGTCCTAGCCAGGCATGTGCGCGCACAACTCGACCTGGACGCCGACCAGTTGCGGCGCCAGCACCACTTCACCGAGGCAATGCCGCTCCTGGACGCCCTCATCGGCGTCTTTGCCCGGCGCGCCCTGGCCGCCGCAACACCCGCGACGCCACCCCAGCCCTACCAGGACTGGTTGCTTGGAGTCGCCGTCGAGGACGGCCTAGCCGAGCGCACCGACGACGGCTGGCAGCTGACCGAGACGACGCCAACCGCCGCCGCGGACATCTGGCTCACCATCCTGGCCGACAATCCCGCCTACCTGCCCGAACTGGCCATCACCGGCCGCATCGGCAGCCATCTTGCCGAGATACTGGCCGGGCAACTGGACGGCCAGTATCTCGTCGCCAAACTGCGCGAAGGCCCGCTGTTCGAGCAGCTCCACGAAGCCTCGCCGACTTTCCGCGCCATGAACCGGGGCCTGCGTGCCTTATTGAAGCAGATCGTGCAAGATTGGCCGGCCAACCGCCGCCTGCGCATCCTCGACCTTGCCCCCCCTTGCCTGCCGCTCGTCCATCAGTTGCTTGCCTGTCTGCCGGCCGATCGCTGCGATTACGTGATCGCGACCGACGCCGGCACCCGCGCCCGCGCCGACGCCGAATTCGGCCATCTCGACGGGTTCGCCTGCGTCGAACTCGACCGAGCCGACTGGATGCTCGGCGACCCGACGCTACCGGTCTTCGATGTCATCCTGGCCAACCATTCCCTGCACCAGGCCCAGGCTCCGGTCCAGGTCCTGGCAAACCTGAAGCGCCACCTGGCCCGCACGGGTCTCCTGGTGATCATGGAACGCCATCCGGATCGTTTCGCCACCTTTATCCATGGCTTGCACCCCGATTGGTGGCGACCCGGCGGCGGCGCCCTGGCCGAGGCCGAAACTTGGTGCCGGCACTTAGCCGAGGCCGGCTACACGGATATCGAGACCCTGTGCGAGACGCAGGCCAACCCCATCCACCCCGGTGTCGGCCTGCTCCTGGCCCGCAATCCCGACCTGCCGGAAACCGTCGCCCGGACCACGGTGGCCGCACGCTGGCTGCTCCTGGCCTCCCCGGCCGCTTGGCCATTCGCCGAAGCCGTGGGGGGCCACCTGCGCAGCCGCGGCCATACGGTCGACATCAGCGCGGCCGGCCCTCTTGAGCCCGGCCGTCACGACCATGTCGCCCTGTTTCCCGATGTCAACCAGGGTGCGGAATCCGAGCCCATGGCCGCCCAGGCCGGCTGCCTTGCCGCCCTAGACCTGGTCCAAGCGATTGCCGAGACACCCGGCCACAAGCCGCGCCTGTGGCTACTCAGTGCTGGCGGCGCCGGCGCCACCAGCGCCGACGGCCGCCGGGCGTTCGGTCGACCCAACCCGAGCGAAGCCACACGCTGGAGCTTCGGCCGGGTCGTCGCCAACGAACACCCCGGCCTCGACTGCACCCGCATCGATCTCCAGGCCCCGGCCGACCTAGCCCTGGCTGCCAAGCTGGCCGAGGAACTGCTGGACCCGGACGGCGAGGACGAGATCATCCTCGGTCCGGACAGCCGCCATGTCAGCCGCATGCGCCGGGCCGAACCGGCACGCCGGAGCGAGTCCTCCTTTGCCAACGTCCGCCTGGGCTTCACCCTGCCCGGCCGGCTCAAGAACCTGGAATGGCAGGAATATCGCCTGGCCGAACCGGGTGAAGGCGAGATCGAAATCCAGCCCAGGGCAGCCGGCCTCAACTTCCGCGACGTCATGTACGCCATGGGCCTGCTCTCCGACGAGGCGGTGGAGAACGGCTTCGCAGGCCCGAGCATGGGCATGGAGGTGGCCGGCATCGTCAGCCGCGTCGGTGCCGGGGTGAGCGAATTCAAGCCCGGCGACGCGGTGATCGCCTTCGCGCCCTCCGGTTTCGCACGGCGTGCCGTCACCCGTGCCACCGCCGCGGTGGCCAAGCCGGAACACTGGAGCTTCGAG
>JAAXVP010000275.1 GCA_013335435.1 Thiobacillus sp.
GTCGGCCGTCATCGCCGTGCCCCTGGCCCTGCTGATCGGCACCTGGCGGCCGGTCCAGGCCCTGCTGGAACCGCTCACCGATTTCATCCGCTACATGCCGGCGGTGGCCTTCATCCCGCTGGTGATGCTCTGGATCGGCATCGAGGAGAGCTCGAAGATCGCCATCATCTTCATCGGCACCTTCTTCCAGATGGTCCTGATGATGGCCGAGGACGTGCGCCGGGTACCCATGGCCCAGATCGAGGCCGCCCAGACCCAGGGCGCGACCCGGGGCGAGATCGTCCAGCTGGTCCTGCTGCCGTCGGCCAAGCCGGCCCTGCTCGACACCCTGCGCATCACCATGGGCTGGGCCTGGACCTATCTGGTGGTGGCCGAGCTGGTGGCCGCCAACTCGGGCCTGGGCTACGCCATCCTGAAGGCCCAGCGCTTCATGCAGACCGACAAGATCTTCGCCGGCATCCTGCTCATCAGCACCATCGGCCTGGCCATCGACCAGGCCTTCCGCTTCATTCACCGCAAGTCCTTCCCATGGCTGCACAACAAATGACCGCCAAGATCGAAATCCGCGGCCTGGCCAAGACCTTCGCCACCGGACACGCCAAGGTGCAGGCCCTGGCCGGCATCGACCTCGACATCGAGGACAACGAATTCATCACCTTCGTCGGCGCCTCCGGCTGCGGCAAATCCACCCTGCTGCGCGCCATCGGCGGCCTGGAATACGTGGACGGCGGCAGCATGCTGGTGTCCGGCCACGCGGTGGCCGGGCCGGGCGCCGACCGCGCCATGGTGTTCCAGCACTACAGCCTGTATCCCTGGCTGTCGGTGACGGAGAACATCCGCTGGTGCCGGCGCCTGGCCGTGCATACCCGCGACCGCACCCTGGCCGACGTCGACGCGGCAAGCGGCCGCGCCGACGCCCTGCTCAACCTGATGGGGCTCGGCCATGCCCGCGACGCCTATCCGAACCAGCTCTCCGGCGGCATGCAGCAGCGCGTCGCCATTGCCCGCGCCCTGATGCCGAAACCGGACATCCTGCTCATGGACGAGCCCTTCGGCGCCCTCGACGCCCAGACCCGCGAGGTGATGCACGACCTGATCCGGCACGTGCACAAGATCGAGAAAACGACCATCGTATTCGTCACCCACGACGTCGAGGAGGCGATCTACCTGGGCAACCGGGTGGTCCTGATGGCGCCACGGCCGGGCCGCATCGCCCATATCTATGACGTGCCGCTACCGGACCAACGGGAACAGGACATGAAGCACGGCCATGACTTCCTGGCCCTGAAGAAGGAAATCCTGGCCCGCATCCGCGAGACCTCGGGGATGAAGACCGACCTGGACCAACTGGAAAGGCTCAACCTGCAGACGTCATGAACAAGACGGCAGCCAGACGAAATGAGCAAGCACCGCCGTGATCGACTGGCGTGGCCCGGCATCGGCCACCCACGGTCACGACCAGCCGGGGTTGACGTCGCCCGAAACGCGGTAAAGCCGGACGCCTGAACGGCACCCGGCCGCCGCCAGTACCGGGGCATGGTCGAGACGGTCCCAGTCCTTCAAACCGGCGTAGCCCAGTACGACGTTTCAGATTTGTGCCTGAGACAGTGGAATCGCACTGAATCGCCCCACCTTACGCCTCGCACTCGACCATGAAATCGCTTGGCAATGACCTATTTCTGCCATGCGAACATAGGACAACTATGAACCTGAAGCTGTCGCTGGCATATCTGGCTGAGCCGTCATTCGACCGGCTGCTCCACTCTGAATCCCGATAGTCTTAGGCTTGGTTACGGACAGCGTAGCGTGGTCAGTCGCGCGACCAGTTTGCCCACGGCAGTATAGGGCTCGGGTTCGTCGTAGGCGTTGAACTTGCCGTCCAGCGCCTCTGCCCGTAGCGTGGCTGTAGCCAGCCGGTTGCGGGTTGCGGCGAATACGCCCCTCGTGCCCTTCTCATAGCCGGGCAGATTCCCCCGCCTGCGCAGGCGCCGCATCACCTCGTCCCGGTGGATGGGCGCCTGAATGTCCTCGTAATGCAGCAGCAGCCAAAGCTCGAAGCTGGGCACTGAGGCGATGGCCTTGAAGCTGACAGCCTGTTTGTTGTCGTTTCTCAGCTTGCCATCCAGCGAAGCGGCTTGATCTAGGGCTTCGCGGTAGGAGTCGTGATCGTCGCGGTCGAAGACGGCGTAGACCTGATCGAAGACTTTGGGGGCAATGCGTTTGTGCAGGTCGCCCTTTTCGAACAACTCTTGGGCGTACTGCACGACCTGAATTGGCGCGGTGCCGAGCTCGCTTGGCTGGACCTGCACATTCGCGGAGTGCAAACCGTAGGCGACCTGGATTTCCTTGAAGTAAAGCGGTTCGGTCTTGCTGCCCTCCGAGACAATGAGGATGCGTGGGTATTCAGCACGGCGCGCATCCTTGAGCGCCTTACGAGCTAGCTGGCGGTCCTTGGGCTGGTTGTCCCGGCCCATCAGTGGGGTAGCCCAAACAGGTCGTCCATGCGCAGGAGCGGCACCGCGCCGTAACGGCCTTGCAGGTAGCCGCGTTCGATGGCTTCGCCTTTGCGCGGGCTGAATTCGAGCAGAGCGAATAGTTCCGAACTCTGGTCCTGCTCCTTTTCCACGAACCAGATTTGATCCCTCCGGAACAGACCGTAGGCGTTGAGCAGAGTAGTGTCGTGGGTGGTGAAGATCAGTTGCGCGCCGCCGGTGTTGACCTCCGGCCGGTGGAACAGGTGGACGAGTTCCTGCACCAGCAGCGTGTGCAGGCTGGTATCGAGTTCGTCCACGACCAAGACCCGGCCCTGGCGGAGGATATCCAGCACTGGGCCGGCGAGGATAAGCAGGTTGCGGGTGCCGGCTGATTCATCGGCCAGCTCAAAGACGGCCTCGCCATTTTCGGTGGCATGGTGGAATTTGATCTCATCGATTTGATGTTCCGCAGGGCCTTCCTCGCGCTTCCCCGTGGTCAGGTCGAAGCGGATACGATGGACCATGGCCTGCTTGGTCTCCACTTCGATGTCGGTGATGCTGAGGTCCGCCGCGCGCAGGAAATCGCAGATAGCCTTGCGCTGTTCCGCCTGCTTGAGCATCTGCACCGAGAATTCAGGCGTCAGTTGCGACTGTTCGTTGAAGATGACCAATTGATTGGCAAACCAGTCGAACACGGGGCGCAGGGATTCACTGTTGAGTTGCACTGCAGTGGACAGGAACAGGGCGTTGGGCCGGGTGGCGTTCTCCCAGGTCGTCTTTGCGCCTTTCAGGCCAGTACCGACGAATTCGTAAACATCCTTGCCGGATGCTTCGTCGTAATGGCGCTCGTACCAGCGCTGGGGCTTGAAGGCCTTGTAGACCAACAAGCGTTCGCTGACGATACGCTGCGAACTCATAGCAAAGCTGTATTGATAACGCACGCCATCCAGAATGAAGGTGATCTCGAATTCAGTGGGCTGGCTGGCGTTGACGGTATCCAACTTGAACGGCTGGAGCCGGTCAAAGGTCTGACCGGGTTGCAGGGCGGCCGACTGCAAAACGACACCCTGCATGTATTGCAGCGCCTTGATTAGGTTGGATTTGCCACTTGCGTTGGCCCCATAGACCACGACACTCTTGAGGAGGTGGGGCGCGGCTTTCAGGCCAGTGGCCATTGTATGCGTGTCCAGCAACGTCTTGTCGCTGGATGACGCTACAAGACTGAGAACTTGATCGTCGCGCAGGCTGCGAAAGTTTCTGACCCGGAATTCAACCAGCATAAATCCGCCACGGCTTTCTAGTGAGAATATACGTACATTGTGCGTAATTTATTCGAAAACGCAATTTATTTTCATTCATATTTTGGAGCTGTTACACTTTGAACTGCGGAACCAACTCCGGAAACAGCGAGCCTTTTCATGTCCACCCCCGACCGAGCACAAAATCGTGCAGACGCGCAACCTCGTTGGCCCATCCCTTATCTGTAGGCAACATGACTAGTGACTACTTGGCTCTGAAACCTGCCCTTGAATGCGTGACAGATCGTGTGGCGGAAATGAGGCGGTTGCCGCCTGAACTAGGCCCGGAATGCAGCCGTTCAAACTAGTATGGTCGCCGGCATAAACTTGCCTGGTCACGTCACCCGCGATTCGGTGGTCAAATGCGCGGGGGATTTTTCAGGAACAGGTTACGTCGCCGCGCACCGCCGGTCCGGACCGCTTGCGGTCTAACTCCGCCCCGGCACATCCGGTGAAGCGTCTGGTCTGGCCCGGCGGACCAGCGTAGCCACCAGCACGCCCGCCGCCAGGGTGGCCAGCAGGTGTTTCAGGGTATGGCCGCTCAACCAACCGATCATCGCCAGCAGGGCGTGGTCGCCCAGTTCCGCCACCTTGGCCAGTAGGTACAGGAACAGGGCCATTCCGAACCGGGCACGTTCGCTGCGAGGGATGCCGTCGTAGCCGGCCTGCCAGACCGGGATCAGTAGCAGCGGCAAGCCCTGCAACAACAGGTACGGCCGCAGATCGCCCCAACCCTTGGATTCCGTGTAGTACCACCAGAGTACGCTGGCGACCGCGAACAGCCCGAACCAGTGCCGAAACAGCGCCCGGACTTCGCCCCGCCGCCCCTCCTGCACGAGATGCGCCGTGAAGTGCGCCAGCGTGTT
>JAAXVP010000276.1 GCA_013335435.1 Thiobacillus sp.
CGGCCCCGATCTGCCACGGCGTCGAGTCGGGCCAGGCCTGGCTGGTCCTGGAATACCTGGACCTGGACGGGCGCGGCGCCGCCGGCGACCTCGGCCGCCGCCTGGCCGCCCTGCACCGTACGAGTGCCCAGGCCTTCGGCTGGCAGCGCGACAACACCATCGGCGCCACCCCCCAGCCCAATGCCTGGCTGGGCGACTGGCTCGACTTCCTGCGCGAGCGCCGGCTCGGCCATCAACTCGGACTGGCCGCACGGAATGGCGCAGCAACCCGCCTGATCGACCAGGGTGAGCGCCTACTTTCAAGCTTGCCCGTCTTCTTCGGGGGGTATAGTCCGGCCCCCGCGCTATTGCACGGCGACCTCTGGGGCGGCAACTACGGCTATGCGGACGGCGAACCGGTGCTGTTCGACCCGGCGGTCTATTACGGCGACCGCGAGGCCGACCTGGCCATGACGGAACTGTTCGGCGGCTTTCCGGCCGCCTTCTACGCCGCCTACCGGGAGGCCTGGCCGCTCGATCCGGGCTATGAAACCCGCAAGACGCTGTACAACCTCTATCACGTCCTCAACCACTACAACCTGTTCGGCGGCGGCTATGCCGGCCAGGCCGAAGGCATGATCGGGCGCCTGCTGGCCGAGCTGTGACGCCTCCCCCCGCCGGCCCTACGCCGGCAATGGGCGGCGAACGTCAGAGCAGGATGATGTCGTACTGTTCCTGGGTGAACAGGCTTTCGACCTGCAGCGATACCGGCTTGCCGATGAAGTCGGACAACTGGGCCAGGTTCTGCGACTCCTCGTCCAGGAACAGGTCGATCACCGGCTGCGCGGCCAGGATGCGGTACTCGCGCGCATTGAACTGGCGCGCCTCGCGCATCAGGTTGCGCAGGATCTCGTAGCACACGCTCTGCGCGGTCTTGATCTGGCCGCGGCCCTGGCAGGTCGGGCAGGGTTCGCAGATCTGCCTGGCCAGGCTCTCGCGGGTGCGCTTGCGGGTCATCTCGACCAGGCCGAGCGAGGTGAAGCCGTTGATGGTGATGCGGGTGCGGTCGCGCGCCATCGCCTTGGTCAGTTCGCCCAGGACCGCTTCCTTGTGCTCGGCCACGTCCATGTCGATGAAGTCGAGGATGATGATGCCGCCCAGGTTGCGCAGCCGGAGCTGGCGGGCGATGGCCTGCGAGGCCTCCAGGTTGGTCTTGAAGATGGTCTCGTCGAAGGTGCGCCCGCTGGTGTAGCCGCCGGTATTGACGTCGACCGTGGTGAGCGCCTCGGTCTGGTCGATGATCAGGTAGCCGCCCGACTTCAGATCGACCCGGCGGCCGAGCGCCTTTTCGATCTCGTCCTCGACGCCGTAGAGGTCGAACAGCGGCCGCTCGGCGGCATAATGGTTGATCCGGCCGGTCAGCTTGCGGGTGAAGTCCTCGGCGAAGCCCATCATGCGCAGGTAGGTCTCGCGCGAGTCGATCAGGATGCGGTCGGTCTCGTCGTTGGCGAAGTCGCGCAGGACGCGGTGGGCCAGGTCCAGCTCCTGGTAGATCAGGCAGGGGCCCTCGCTTGTGTTGGCGCGGTTCTTGATCGCGTCCCACAGGGTATGCAGGTATTCGATGTCGGCGGCCAGGTCGCAGTCCTCGGCCATGTTGGCCATGGTGCGGATGATGAAGCCGCCGTGCTCGTCCTGGGGCAGCAGGCTTTGCAGGCGGTCGCGCAACATCTCGCGCTCGGCCTCGTCCTCGATCTTCTGCGAGATGCCGATGCGCGTTTCCTGCGGCAGGTAGACCAGGAAACGCCCGGCCATGCTGATCTGGGTCGACAGCCGGGCGCCCTTGGCGCTGATCGGGTCCTTGATGACCTGGACCAGGACGTTCTGGCCCTCGTGCAGGAGACGTTCGATCGGGCGCAGGCTGTCGCCCTCGCGCGCGTCCCAGATGTCGCCGACGTGCAGGAAGGCGGCGCGGTCGAGGCCGATGTCGATGAAGGCCGACTGCATGCCGGGCAGCACCCGGCTCACCTTGCCCAGGTAGATGTTGCCGACCAGGCCCCTTTGGTTGGCCCGCTCGATGTGCAGCTCCTGCACCGCGCCGAGGTAGGTCACGGCCACCCGCGTTTCCTGCGGAGTGACGTTGATCAGAATTTCTTCGCTCATTTGTCTTCTGCCGGGAGTAATTAGTCGAGAAGGGAGCGGCACGGCTCCCCTCTCGGCTCGTCACTCCCGGCCGCCGCTAAAGCACCTCGAAAGCCAGGCTCCGCAGCAACTCCCCGGTCTCGTGCACGGGCAGGCCCATGATGCCGGAATAACTGCCCGAGATGTGCGCCACGAACAGGGCGGCTCGACCCTGGATACCATAGCCGCCCGCCTTGTCGTAGGGCTCGCGGCTGGCGACATAGGCGGCGATCTCGGCCTCGGACAGCGCCTTGAAGGTGACTTCGCTCTCCGATACGGCAATGCCGACGTGGTCGAGATAGGCCACCCCGACCGCGGTCAGCACGCTGTGGGTGCGGCCGGAATAGCGCCGCAGCATGTCGGCGGCCTCGGCGTCGCTCTCGGGCTTGCCCAGGATCAGGCCGTCCAGGGTCACCGTGGTGTCGGCGGCGATGACCGGCATGGCCGGCAGGCGGCGGCCGACCAGGGCCCGCATGCCGGCCTCGACCTTCATGCCGGCCAGGCGCCGGACATACTCGGGCGCCCGTTCCCCGGCCAGCGGCGTCTCGTCGACATCGGCGCGCGGCTGGGCGTGGCGCAGGGGCAGTACGACCGGCGTCAGGCCGATCTGGCGCAGCAATTCCAGACGGCGCGGACTTTGCGAGGCAAGGTAGACGGACTTCGACATGACGGCATTCTACCGCGTCAGTCCCGGTGGTACGGGTGGTTGGCCAACAGGCTCCAGGCCCGGTAGAGCTGTTCGGCCAGGAGGACGCGGGCCAGGGCGTGCGGCAGGGTCAGGCGCGACAGGGACAGTTTCTGCTCGGCGCGCTCGAGCAGTTCCGCCGCCAGGCCGTCGGCACCGCCCATGACCAGGGCGACGTCGCGGCCGCCGTGCAGCCAGCCGTCCAGGACCTGGGCCAGCTCCCGCGTGGACGGCTGTCTGCCGTGCTCGTCCATGGCCACCAGGGCGCAGCCGGACGGCAGTTTCTCCAGGATGCGCGCCGCCTCCAGGGCCTTGATCCGTTCGGCCGACTGGCCGGCGCGCTTCTCCGGTTTGACCGTTACGACCTCGACGCGCGCCTCCCTGGGCATGCGCTTGACGTAGTCGGCCACGGCCGTTTCGGCCCAGGCGGGCAGCTTGTCGCCCACGGCAAGGATGAGGATCTTCATGGCCGCGACTATAACCCCGCGGCGAGTGGATAAAAAAAGGCGCCTCGCGGCGCCTTTGTAAAAACCATCCGAGGGGCTGGATGGTATTGGAGCAATCTGCTCGTCGGGCGGGACAGGCCGGCGGCCTGTCCAGTGACCCGGTTACTCCACGCGTTCGCCGTGCAGGGCGATGTCCAGGCCTTCGCGTTCTTCCTCTTCGGAGACGCGCAGGCCCATCACCATGTCGAGCACCTTCAGGATGATGTAGGTGCCGATGGCGGTGAAGGCGATGGTGATCAGGGTGCCCTTGAGCTGGACCATGAACTGGCCCATGCCGCCGGCGGTGCCGCCGATCGATTCGACCGCGAAGAAGCCGGTCAGCAGGGCGCCGACGATGCCGCCGATGCCGTGCACGCCGAAGGCGTCCAGGGAGTCGTCGTACTTCAGCATGTGCTTGAGCGAGGTGGCGCCCCAGAAGCAGGCGACGCCGGCGACCAGGCCGATGATCAGGGCACCGGTCGGATCGACGAAGCCGGACGCCGGGGTGATGGCAACCAAGCCGGCGACTGCACCGGAAGCGATACCCAGGACGCTGGGCTTGCCCTTGCCGAACCACTCCGCGAACATCCAGGACAGCGCCGCCGCAGCGGTAGCGATCTGGGTGACCGCCATGGCCATGCCGGCACGGCCGTCAGCCGCCACCGCGGAACCGGCGTTGAAGCCGAACCAGCCCACCCACAGCATGGCCGCGCCGATGACCGTCAGGGTCAGGTTGTGCGGCATCAGGGCGTCGCGGCCGAAGCCGATGCGCGGGCCCAGGACCAGGGCGGCAACCAGGCCGGCCACACCGGCGTTGATGTGCACCACGGTACCGCCAGCGAAGTCGAGCACGCCCATGTCCCAGAAGAAGCCGCCGTCGCCGGACCAGACCATGTGGCAGATCGGGGCGTAGATCAGGATCGACCACAGGGCCATGAACCACATCATGGCGGAGAACTTCATGCGATCGGCGAAGGCGCCGGTGATCAGGGCCGGGGTGATGATCGCGAAGGTCATCTGGAAGGTCATGAACACCGATTCCGGGATCGTGCCGGTCAGGCTGTCCTTGCCCATGCCGGACAGGAAGGCCTTGGACAGGCCGCCGATGAAGGAGTTGAAGTTGGTCACCCCCTTCTCCATGCCGGTGGTGTCGAAGGCCAGGCTGTAGCCGACGATCATCCACAGCACCGTGATCATCGCGGTGATGGCGAAGCTCTGCATCATGGTGCCGAGGACGTTCTTCTTGCGCACCATGCCGCCGTAGAACAGGGCCAGGCCCGGAATGGTCATGAACAGCACCAGGGCGGTGG
>JAAXVP010000534.1 GCA_013335435.1 Thiobacillus sp.
TTTCTCGTCGTCGATGGGGCCGCCGTAGAAGCGGAACGCCTCGGTCTGGCCGTAGAACTCACGGGCGGCACGCCAGGCGTCCCGTGCGGCCTGCTGGGTCTGGGCCGAGGGCGCGACCAGGAAGGCGTCGATGGCGGCCTGCATCCGGCGTGCGGCGGTCAGGGTGTCGCTGTAGTTGGCGTGGACCAGTGCGGCGTAGTGCTCCAGCACCGGGCCGACGGCCGGCTCGGCGGCCAGGGCGGGGGCGCCTGCTAGGGAGGCGGCGAGGGCCAGGGCGATGATCGTATTTTTCATTAGGTTCCTTTCGTAATACATTGGTTTTATTGTTGAACTAGCTATCAAATCTGCGTGGATCTACGGTAGCCACAGCACCTTGGCAGGCTGCGCCTGCCTCACCCTCACCCCCGCCCCTCCCCCCTCGAGGGGGAGGGGAGAAAAGCGGTGCTCACGCCGCATCAATGGACCGCCGAGTCCTCCCGCTCCAGCACCTCCACCAGGTCGCGGGCGTGGCGGCGCAGGTGGCCGTCGGCCTCGGGGTCGCTGGCCACCTTATCCAGAAGCAGGATGGCCAGGCTGGCGGCACGCGGGCAGCCGGTCTCCATGTGCCGGGCCAGGTGGGCCAGGGCGCCGGCCACCAGGCGCGCGGGGGGCTGTTCGTCGTTGGGCGGCAGATCGGTTTCCGGGTGGGCGTGCATGTCGGTCTCCTGGGTCAGGCGGTGAGGATGAGTTTGTTGGCGCTGGTGATGCGCAGCTGGTATTCCCGGCCGCCGTGCACGATCACCACCACCTTGGCATGGCCGAACAACGCCTCGCTGCGATAGGTGGGATGGGCCGGCTTGGCCGGGGGGGCGGGTTTCTTGCTGTCTGTCATGATTCAGTCGGCTTGGATCTCGGCCCGGCCTTCGGCCAGGCGGGTCAGCGCCGCGGCGAAGCCGGCGACGCCGGAACTGCGGGCCAGTACGCAGGGCTTGCCGGCCTGCTTGCAGTGCTGCTTGAGCTGGTAGTAGGCCAGGTGGCCGACACAGTCGGTCGGGCAGATCACCGCGTCGGAGCTGGCCAGCAGGGCCGGCAGGCGGGACAGGGACTCCTCCCGGCCGCCGTCGTGGTGGATCAGGCGTACGCCCAGACGCTCGGCCAGTTGCCGGTATTGCGGCAACAGCGGCGTGCGGCCGCCGACGCAGAGCACGCAGCGGCCCTGCAGGCGGCCGGCGCAGCCGTTGCACTGGCCGTCGCAAGCGGCAGGCACCTCGGCCAGCCACAGTCGCTCCAGGGCATCGCGCTCGCGGGCGGCCTGGTCGAACTCGCCTTCCAGGCGGGCCAGGCGCGCCGCCAAGGCCTCGGCGCGCTGCGCCAGCTCCGCGTTGCGGGCCGCCAGGCGAACCTTGGCGTCGGTAAGGTCGAGCAGGCGGCGCGCCATGCCGGTCATGGCGACGCCGGATTCCAGCTCATCCAGGCGCCGGCGCAGGGGGCTGGCCGCCAGGGCGCGCCGGCCGGCCTCGGCGGCCTCCCGTTCCAGGTGGCGGATGCGGG
>JAAXVP010000535.1 GCA_013335435.1 Thiobacillus sp.
AGGCGTGGACGCGGCCATCGAGGCGGCCTGGTGCGACCAATCGGTCGACGAGGCCGCGGAGATGCTCGTCTACGGCGGGCGACTCACCGTGGCCGGCATCTCCGAGGACGATCGGCTCACGCTTCGCCATTCCACCGCGCGCCGCATTGAGGTCGCGACGAAGGTGTCCTGCTCGTTGCGCCAGCGGTTGGTGTTCTGGAAATAGTGCATTACGCGCGACCTCGGGCCGCGCAATCAGGTAGTCGCGGAAGAGCAGGCGGTCCCAGTGCTCTCGAAAGTCCGGCTCCACCATGTGGAGATGATGCGTCCGGCCGGGATGACCGTGAAGTCCCACATGCGCAACTCAAGGCGCTGATCGTCGAAATACGGCTGGCTCAGGCTCAAGCCGCGGTCCAGGTCCTGTGCGCCGGCGCGCTGCTGGACAATGCGGATCATCAGGGTCGTGTAACAACGGGCGAGCGCCCGGCCCTGGTTGACCAGTTGGCCGAGCATGCCATAGCGCTTCCGCTGGTACTCCGGATCGGCGACGACGTACGGCGCCAGGGAAACCGCCGCGTGCAGCACGCCCACATAACGTTGCATCGAGGCGACGTGCGCCTCGGCCTCGCCGACCGACCCGACCAGCAGGCGGTCTTCGTCGTCAAAGGCCACCCATTGCGGCAGGAAGAAACGGCGGGCGGCGGGGACATAAGGTACGAGCAGGGCGCCTCGACCCTCTTCCGGCTTGCCCTCTTCTGCGATGGCGTCCGTGGCGGCGGTCATGGCCGACTCGGGCTCGAGCCCCAACGTGACGGGGATCGATGGGATGCTGTCGCCTTCGGCGGCCCGGTAATTCACCGTCCGTCCGGCCGGGAGCATCGTGTGAACCATGGAGGACACGGTCGCATGCAAGATGAGCCGGCCGCCACGCGCTTCTATGCGCTGGTGTTGGTGTTCATCGCTCTGCTAGCCTTCGCCTGCAACGGCGGCGATGAGGGCCAGCGCACGACCACGCCCGCGCCGTCCCCCAGCGCGACGCCCGCGGCTACCGCCACGCCCCAGCCCACGGCGTACTGCCATACCGGTCCAACCGGCAGGAAGATCAGCAGCGTGTCGGTGATAACGGCCACCGTGCCGAACAGCCACCGCAGCACGGCCAGGGATATGACACAGGCTTTCTACGCTTTCGTCAACCAGGATGCGTTTAAAAGCCAGCCCGGCCCGGAAATTTCCAAAAGAGTGGATGCTGCCGTAAAAGACAAGAAGACAGACCTCGATATCATCCTGGCCATGCAGGCGATTGTTGTCGATGAGCTTAAGCTGGCGGATATCCCGCTGATCTATTCGGGTTACAAGGTCAGAACTCCGGCGACAGTCTGGAAAAGCGCCAATGCTACCGGGAAAGCATTGATGTTGGCCAGTTTCAGCATTTCGGCCAGCAAGATGGCTTTTTCCAGGCTGGTGGCATTGGCGCTCTGCCATATAACATCCGGCGTCCTCACTTTGTAACCCGAATAGATCACAGGGATATCGGCCAGTTTTAAT